>ONMY01000005.1 GCA_900318975.1 uncultured Bacillota bacterium
AAGGAATTTGATCCTGAATGTATGGTATCAATAAGCCATATGGAAGATAGATCTAAAAAAGAACAAGAAGTATTAAGAGTATTTATGAAAGGTTACATGTATAAAGACAGAGTCTTAAGACCTGCAAATGTAATCATCAATCTATATCAGGAGAATGCTCCTGAACAAACACAAGAATAATAAATAAAGGAGAATATAAATTATGTCAAAAATCATCGGTATCGACCTCGGTACAACTAACTCATGTGTTGCCGTTATGGAAGCAGGTGAAGCTAAGGTTATCACCAATCCAGAAGGCGGCAGAACAACACCTAGTGTTGTTGCATTCAAAAATGGAGAAATCCAAGTAGGTGATGTAGCTAAAAGACAAGCCATCACAAACCCAGATACAGTAAGATCTATTAAGCGTTTAATGGGAACAACTCAAACTGTAAATATCAAATCAATGAACAAGAACTATACACCACAAGAAATCTCAGCAATGATTCTTCAATCAATGAAGAAAACAGCTGAAGCTTACCTCGGTGAAAAAGTAACTGAAGCAGTTATCACTGTTCCTGCATATTTTAATGACCAACAACGTCAAGCAACTAAAGATGCTGGTAAGATTGCTGGACTTGAAGTAAAACGTATCATCAACGAACCAACTGCATCAGCTTTAGCATTTGGTATTGATAAAAAGAATAAAGACCAAACTATTCTAGTATTCGACCTTGGTGGTGGTACATTCGATGTATCAATCTTAAATCTTGCAGATGGTACATTTGAAGTTATCTCAACAAGTGGTGATACACATCTTGGTGGTGATGATTTCGACCAAAGAATCATCGATTATCTAGTACAAGATTTCAAGAAAGAAAATGGAATCGATTTATCTAAAGATAAAATGGCAATGCAAAGACTTAAAGATGCATCTGAAAAAGCTAAAATTGAACTTTCAGGAACAATGCAAACTACAATCTCTCTTCCATTTATCTCAATGGCAGACGGTATGCCAGTTCACCTAGAAAAAGCCTTAACAAGAGCTAAATTCAATGAACTCACAAAAGATTTAATTGAAAGATGCGGTGTATCAGTTAATAGAGCAATGTCAGATGCTAAACTCTCTGCATCACAACTCGACGAAGTATTACTAGTTGGTGGTTCAACAAGAATTCCAGCTGTTCAAGAATACGTAAGAAAGACATTCGGTAAAGAACCTAATAAATCAGTTAACCCTGATGAATGTGTAGCAATGGGTGCTGCAATTCAAGGTGGTGTATTAAAGGGTGATGTAAAAGACGTATTATTACTCGATGTTACACCTCTTTCACTCGGTATTGAAACACTCGGTGGTGTATTTACAAAACTTATCGATAGAAATACAACAATCCCAACATCTAAATCACAAATCTTCTCAACTGCAGCTGATAACCAACCAGCAGTAGATATTAGAGTACTCCAAGGTGAAAGACCAATGGCAGCTGATAACAAAGAACTCGGTGTATTCCAACTCACTGATATTCCACCAGCAAGAAGAGGCGTTCCACAAATCGAAGTTAAATTCGATATTGACGCTAACTCAATCTTAAACGTAACTGCAAAAGATCTTGGAACTGGTAAGGAAAATAAAATCACTATCCAATCTTCATCTAATCTATCAGAAGCTGATATTGAAAGAATGATCAATGAAGCAAAAGCAAATGAAGAAGCTGATAAGAAGAGAAAAGAAGATGTTGATCTCAGAAACGAAGCTGATACTTTAGTATTCAGCGTTAGAAAATCACTTGAAGAATATGGTGATAAAGTTACTGAAGACGAAAAGAACAACATCAACTCTAAAGCAACTGAACTTGAAGAAGCATTAAAAGGTCAAGATATTAATGCAATCAAGACTAAGAAAGAAGAACTCGAAAAGGCAGCTCAAGGCTTAGCTCAAAAAGTATACGAAGAAGAATCAAAGAAGAACCAAGGTGGAGGCACTAATAACGACAATAACCAAGGCGGAAACTCTGGTGCTGATCAAGACATCTTTGATGCAGACTATAAAGAAGTATAATTCAAATTAAAATAATATTGCCCAGCTTTTTAGCTGGGCATTTAGAGGTAATATTATGGCTAAAAAAGATTACTATGAGACTCTTGGTGTATCCAAGAATGCCACAGATGATGAAATAAAAAAAGCCTATAGAACACTCGCAAAGAAATACCACCCAGATATAAATCATGATCCTGATGCACCTGAAAAATTTAAAGAAGTTCAGGAAGCATACGATTGCCTATCTGATTCTACAAAAAGATCAAACTATGATAAATATGGAACAGCTGATCCTGGACAAGGAGGATTCTCTGGCTTTGGTGGAGGCTTTTCAGGCTTCGATGGTTTTTCAAGCGAAGGTTTTACAGATTTAGGCGATATCTTCGCTAATTTCTTTGGCGGTGGAAGATCAAGCGCTAAACAAGGTCCTATGAAAGGACAAGATATTCAAAAGAGAATGTCAGTATCTTTAAAAGATGCTATTTTTGGTAAGCAAACAAAAATCACAATTCCAGTCTTTGAAACATGCCCAAAATGTGGTGGTACAGGAGCACAGAGTAAATCAGATATAGTAAACTGTCCAAAATGTAGTGGTAGAGGTTCAATTCTTCGCGAAACTCAAACATTATTTGGAAGAACTCAAACAAGATCTACATGTCCAGATTGTTCTGGTACTGGTAAATACATCAAGAATAAGTGCCAGGAATGTCATGGCGATGGCAGAGTTAGATTAAATAAAGAAGTTACTGTAGATATTCCAATAGGAATAAATTCTGGCCAGCAAATACGTTTCACAGGCTATGGTGGAAAGGGCATAAACGGCGGACCAAATGGTGATTTATATATCCAATTCATCCTTAAAGAAGATCCAAGATATGAAAGAGATGGAGATGATCTATACTGTGAAGAAAAGATTAATTTCATGGAAGCAGCTCTTGGTATAACAAAAGATATTGAAACTCCATATGGCGCTGAAAAAGTGACTATTCAAGAAGGAACACAAACCGGAACTGTTATAAAGATTAGAGGAAAGGGTGTTCCAAACGTAAGAACAAAAGTTAAGGGTGATCTATACATTAAACTCACTCTTGAAACACCTAGAAACCTTACATCTGAACAAAAGAATCTCTTAAGACAGATGTTTGGTGATAATCAAAAAACATCATTCTTTGGAAGAAAGAAATAACTTTAAAAAATAATAATTAACTTCATGGTTATCCATGGAGTTTTTTATTTATTATATTAAAATATTAGTGTCAAATATTTTTAAATTAAAATTTTTGAAAATCAAAAATTTTAAAAAAATAAAAAAAATTAAAAAATGTGTTGACATTTTAAAACGTTTTATTTTATAATGGGTTGTAATATATTAAAAAAGAGAAGGTGAAATTATGGACTTTAACAAAATACTTCCAGATAATTTCTTCAATCTCTTTCAATCCAAAAACAGAAATCTTTATATCGAATCTTTGATTCGAGTGTACAAGAGGTATGAAACTGGCTCTATTTTAGGTATGCCTAAGGATGAAGCGAGGGACATTGTTGAGGAATTATTGGAAGAAGATGGAGAAACAATTGAAGATTTATATGATGAGGATGATCAAGATGAAGAAATTCCAAATTACCGTGAACTTGCAAACCATTTCTTAAGGAGATTTGAAAAAACAGGTTGGGTAACAATCGATGTCACAAATGATTATCTAGAAATCCTTAACTTCAACGATTATGCAATCAGCATGATACTAGCATTCATTGAGATAAAGAGAGATGCAAGCTATTCACTCTTTGCAGACAACTTCAGTTTAGATAGTGAAGAGCAGAACTTTAAAGGTTACATCTTTACAATCTACTCTCTCCTTAATTCAAACACATTTGACTATGGTCTACTTTTAAATCAAGTTTACAAAAACACAATCAACTTTGTAAGAGAGATTAGAAAAGTCGATCATAAGCTTAGAGAATTCATTCAATTAATCGACCAAAAAGAAAACATCAAAGAATTAGTAGTTCTCCTAAGCCAATACAAAGAAGAAGTGATGGATAAAGCATACTTCAAGCTTAAAACATTTGATAACATCAACAAATACAAGCTCGATATCATAAGAAAACTTGAATCGATGCAAGAAAATCCAGATATCATGTCAATTATCGCAAACGACTATCTATTCCTCTGCGGAAATGATCCATCACTCGCACAGTTTACAGCAAACAAGCAGATAAACGACTGCGTTGACATCTATAATTCTATAGATGGAATAATGAATGAAATCGATAAGAAGAATAGAGATTATATCACACAGACTCTTGCAAAGATAAAATATCTATTAAATGATTCTACCGATGTTGCAGGAATACTAAATCTAATCGTACAGCACTATACAGAAAAAGTTAAGAAATCCCAAGCTGAAAGTGGATTTAATGATATAAAGAAACTATTTACATTAAACACTATAAAAGCACTTGGAATTTCAAGTATGAGTGTTCCACGTGGAAACTATAAGAAGAATGAAAATAACGCTCTTTCAAAAACTAGAATAGACTTCTCACACTTTAGAGATACATTCTTCGAAGCATTCAAAGCTTTGTATTCTGAAAAAGACATTATAGAAATACTAGAAGCAACACTAAATATCGGTGAAGAAAAAGATGCAAAAGCATTTATAAACAGCGATGCAACTCAGAAAGATATTATAAGACTATTATATATAGTAATATATGCATCAGGATTTAATAATTATGCAATCAAAGATCTAGATAGTTACATAGAAACAGATAAATATATCATAAAGAATTTCACAATTAGAAGGAGGGAAATCTAAAATGTTATTAGAACAATTAAACACATTTCCAAAAGATGTACAGGAGACATTCCAAAGAGTATGTAACATCCTCTTAACATCAAACTTCATTGCCAAAGATAAAAAAGATAACACCAAATACTATTATTTTGTAGTGAACTACAAACAATATTTTGATGAATTCTTTGAAATATTAGGTCATGAAGTAATAATCAACAATGAAATCGGTGCAGTTCAACTAAAAAACAACTATAATCCAGGAAAC
>ONMY01000180.1 GCA_900318975.1 uncultured Bacillota bacterium
TATATCAAATTACTCGCAGCAAGAGATAAAGCAGCTTATAACTTTATTAAAGCTGAATACACTAATCCAAAGAGTGATTATTATCTATCTAATAGCGCTCTTGAAACATACTACAAAAACTCATACAACAATACAGCAAAAGCTCTAGTAATCAACTACGCTAACGCAAGTGATTTTAGAAACGCTTTAAAAACTGTAAATTTAGTAGTTTATAATTCAGAACTTAGAAAATATACTGGTACAACTCCAATCGCTGATGTAACTAGAACTGATTTAAGTGATGAAAATACTACTGCAGTAAACGATAGTGAAGTATTAGGATTATTTGTTGAGTTATATAATGCTCAATATCCATATAAGACTGCTATTACTACTGATAGTGCTATTAACAATGCTGAATTTGCATTCACTTATGAAACTCTTAAGAACCACGCTTCTTCTTTAGCATCATTCATCTTCTCTATGGAAAAGGATGAATATACATATACTACTTATAAATCAAAGACTGATTTTGGTACAGAATATTCATTAATCTATAAATTAGATGATGCTAAGAAAGAATTCGCTAACTTAACAGAAGCTGAACTTGAAGAAGTTAAAGATGCATACTTAATGGAACAAGCTGAATCATCAACTGTATCTAAGGCAGCTCTCACTCAAATTAGAAATGATGCTCACCTTACTATCAACGATAAATACTTCGCATATACTTATGCTTCAAGTTATGATTCAAGTATGAAGTGGAAAGGTATTAAGGGTGATTCAAGCATAATTGCTAAGGCTGATGGTGTTGAAATCACTGCTGATTCATACTACGACTATGCAATGGGTCACAATGATGCATTATATATTCTTTATGCTTCTATTATGAACATTGAAGAATGCATCAATAACTTTGAAATGGTATATGGTAGTGAAAGAGATTTAACTAAGAATACTTCTTTAAGAAAGAACTACTACACTGAACAATTAAATAGTGCTCTTGCATCTTATAGTGAAGACACTTATGAATCTCAAAATGTATATCTATATGCAAGATATGGATACAATACATTTGATAAAACATTATTAAATCACTTTGTTGCATCAGACCTTAAGACTATTTGGGTAAGTGAAAATGTATTAGTTAATACTGATGGTGTATATAGCTTCTCAAGTGATGCTTCTACATATGCAACAGATGTATTAAATTCTCAATACACTAACTACTACAACCTCTATTCTTATCAAATCAATGTAACAACAGACTACAACAATGATTTCGTAGCTGATGATTTACTTGATGTATATCAAAATACAGCAAACTACAACATCACTTTAACTCAAGCTGAAATTGAAAATAAGTTAGCTGATTTATATACTATCATCGCTCAAAAACTTGATGGTAAACATGATCACGATGTTGCTGAAACATTAACTGATTTTGTAAAAGAATACAACAAGAATGAAGATGGTACATATACTCAATTTAAAGCAATGGGATTTAAAGTATCATACGAAAAAGTAACATCTTCTAACACTGCAATCACATATTACAACTATGGTGATACTGCAACTGATGAAATGAATGCTCAATATAAGAGTATTTATACTACAAAGATGTTAGCTAATACATTCAGTGAATTCGCATTATCAGATACATTCGTTGCTGATAAGAATGGTGCACACTTCATTTGTGCAACTGAAGGAACTGACACTTTAAAAGCTCCATCATTCAAATATGAATTTGTAGAAGGCGATGATGAAAAGTACAATGCTCAAGCCGCTAACGATAATGATGAACCAACTCTATCACAATTCGCTGCAGCATTTAACATCTACTACTATTCATTACTCGCAGCTGACAAAGATGAAGCTAAAGATAAGTTTGGAATTGAAGATTATCCACTTCCATTCCCAACTAAAGTTTCATTCACAAACTACACTAAACTCTTATCTAATTACTTCTTCAGTGATAACTACTTATACATGATGGCATCAAATGTTTTAAAGGATGCAACTACAGATGCAACTTTAAAGACTAAGTTTGAAACTATCTCAACTGTATATAGTCATTTCCTCGAAGAAAATAAATAAGAAATATAGCCGACTCTAAATTGAGTCGGCTTTTATATACTTATATATATAATAAAAAATAAGAGGCGTCCCTCTTATTTTTCTATTTTATGTTTATAATATTTTTGTTTATCGCAAACATTAATTGCTTCTGTATATTCGTTATATTTAATCTTATCAAGAGCTTCTACAACTGGCTCTATTTTTGCATCACTCGCATCACATAAATGCACTATTAATGCTTCAAGTATTTGTGGGTGACGAGGGGAACCAAATTCAGCTTGATCATGGTGAGAGAGTAAGATATGTTCAAGTAGTAATGCTTCTGTGCTTCCCTCATATCCTAGTCTATTTGCGGTTACTCTTACTTCTACTGCACCCATTGTGATATGACCGATTAATTTACCTTCTAGTGAAAATTCTTTATATGAAGAATCAATTTCTTTAATCTTCATTATATCGTGCAAGATTACTCCAGAATATAATAAATCTTTATTAACTCCTGGATATATTCCACTATAAGCTTTTGCGAGACGTAATATTGTATGAGTGTGAAATAATAATCCATATTTATAAGCGTGATGGAATCTTAATGCGGCAGGATAAACTGTGAAAGA
>ONMY01000079.1 GCA_900318975.1 uncultured Bacillota bacterium
GTGATGAGTAAAATTAAACCTAATGAAATTATAGCAATTACAATAAAGAACCAAGCTTGTTCATGGATTTTCTTATCTTTGATAAGTTCAATTGTTATTTCGTTTGATTTTTGACCAAATTCATCTATTGAATATACATGGAATTTATAAGTTCCACCTGGAATATTAGTGTAATAGATTGATCTATCTTTATCATCTGTTACGTGATAATCTTCATCGATTCCTTCGAGTTTATAATAAATTGTATATCCTTTATTTGGTTTAAATCCTAGGATAGAGAAATTGAATGCCACACGGTATACTTTCTTATCAACGCTTATTGTGTTTCCATAATTTTGCTCACCATCTAAATCAATTGATGAGATAGCCATTTTAACTGGCGCAGTGATATCGTGATTTTCATTAAAATCATATACGAATATTCCATTCGCAGATTGGAAATAATAGAGTTGGCTTTCTTTATCATAATAGCCTGATGTATTAGCTAAAATTGGTTTAAGTCCATTTGTACTATCATAGAATTCATAATCAGTTAACACATCAACATCTAATGAATCTGCGATATATATTTGTGATTGACTACCAATTACATATTTATAATCTATTTCTCCGTTTGATTTTTTATATTCTATCTTTGATAATTCAACTATTGATCCTTTTATGAATGGAATCGCTATTTCTTTTGAAATATATTCTCCATTCTTCTCTTCAAGTCTAAATAGTCTACTATTTAAGTTGTAGTAAATATAATCTCCATCAACTAAATATTTAAGTATATTAGCGGTAATACCTTCTACTGTTGGGAGTTTTGTTACTTTAGAGAAGTCATCATCAACAGTGAAAAGACCTTGAGTTCTATCAAACATTAGTTTCCCATCTTTAGTCTTATCGATGAAGAGAACATTAGAATCTACATTGATAACTGAGAAAAGTTCACCATCAAACTTCATAACACCTTTACTATAACCAATAGCAAGGTAATCATCAAAACTTCTAAGAGCTCTAGGTGTATCAATTAAATCGAGTTGAGGATTATTTACTGTTTTATCTATATGAGAATTCATATAGTCTAAATCATATATTTTGATTGAATTTGATGTAGGATCATACTCTACAAGTCCAATATATGTTATAGCGAAATATATCTTTCCATTATATAATTCGATATCTTTAGGTGTAAATGTAGGAATAGAATGTGCAGCAACATACTCATTAATAGTATCCATTATGATATTATCAGGGAGTATTTTTGAACTTACAGTATCATACATATAAATATGTGTTGCAGATGCAATATATAAGATATCACCTATTTTTTCTACTGCATAAACGTTTCTATCAGCCGCAGGTGGAGTTGCAAGTGATTGCCAAATTGGATCGTCATATAATAATTCAAGTAAAGCGTTTTGAGTAATTATTGATACCCCAGATGCGCCGATATTATGTGATGCAATCCATAGATTGCCTTCATAGTCAATCATTAAATCGATAAGTTGGCTATTATTCTCTAAATCACCTGCGAGTGAAATAGTCGGCACATCAGTTGATAAATCAACACAGTATAGTCCTTTTTTATCACATGCAACATATAGTGTCTTATCTGCCTCTGAATATAAGAATTTATTTATCTGATCTGATATAGTTATTTGATCTAAGAATGTTTTATCATCCATTTTATAGCGGTTAATAGTACCATTATCTTCACCGATATATAGGATATTGCCATATGAATAGATATCTAATACTTTTGGATATGATAAAATTTCGTTTCCATTCTCATCATATATACCTAAATCATTTTGATAATAGAAAGTATTTCTTTCGCTATCTAAAGCAATATCAGCGATGTTTAAATTCTTGGTTGCAGGTATTTCTTTAACTTCTTTTGTAGTTGCATTATAGGTATATGCACTAGACATTGTTGAAATGTATAGTGTGTCATTTTTATCATCAAAAATAATATCTCTTACTACACCAAAATTATAATTAATTCTAGAGAATGTTTCATTTTCAAAAACTACTACATCATTAGA
>ONMY01000047.1 GCA_900318975.1 uncultured Bacillota bacterium
ATACTCCTGAAGGAGCTGTTGGATGATCTGACGCTTACCGTCTGTCATCTGGACTTTGTGTACGGGTTTCTTTTCTTTTGCCATAATAAAAGGCCTCCTTAAGATTTATTTTATCTTAGGAGACCTCGTTCATACAGTGTTATTCCGTTTTTACAGAGATTTTTTCACAGACTCGGGGGCTTGATCCTCTGCTCTTTAATTATTTATGTCAAAAAAATTCCCACAGAACATGGATCATGTCTGTGGGGAATGCTTTTATCTCTGGAAGAGTGTCTTCATGTAACCAGATTTATATACGAAGGTGATTTTATCTGGTATATTACCAAACGCAAGTTGAGGCTTGAAAACAACGTCAAAATCCATTAACTCTAAAAAGAATCTGGCTCTGTAATCGTCATGCTGATATTTCAGAATGACATTTTCATTATATTTTGAAGTTTTCTTAAGGCGTTCAAACAAATGATGATATATTCTCCTATGTGAGTTTATAATGCAATACATATCTAATTGCAGATCCAGAAGTGAATCATCTTTACCTATTGTGATCTCATCAATAATATCATTGATATGTACAATGATGTCCGAAACCATATTTAAAGTAGCAATGATATCCGCTAAGGCACTCATAACTTCCTGAGTTTCATCATCCTTGAATAATTCTTCATAATCAATAATTCTTTCCATCTTAATGGGATTAGCAAATAACATGTTATTTTTAGATAATTCCACCCTGTAATAGAATTTGAGCCAATTTAGCTGCGATAATACAGCGGATTCTATTATTGTAATATCTTCGTCCGAGAGTGGTCTTATGGTACATTTATACGAACACAACGTTTTTTCCTGCTCCAAAACAAAACTCAAATGTTCTTGAAACTGTTCGACGTTTTCTTTCATGGCATACAAGAGATCCATTAGCTTTTTCATGTACCCCAACCCGCCTTTACTATCCTTCTTGTGCTGTATGTTCTTTCTCAGACGATCAATCGAGCTAATAAATTCATCTGAATCAACAACACTACCGAGTGCATGTGCTAAAACAAGCATTTTTTGAAGCGAATTGAATCTTTTTGTCATAATTTTTTCTCCTTTTTATCTATAGATTATTTTTTGTTTAGAGTACCGCTCCTGGTACGCATATATAATAGCGCATATAATGATATACCTAAATATACTTTTGCTTGAAAAAATAATCTGTATATGGTATATTAGAATATACCCTTGGATAGGAGGTGAATACTTATGCGGAAAAATATGAGAAGTGAAAGTGAGAAATTCAAAAAAGCATTTAAGAGCAACTTTAATAAACTTTGCACTTTATACCTTGAAGATAAAGGAAATAACGCAAATAGCTATGCTGCTATTTATTCCGATATCAAGGATTATTGTGAGCAAAAAGAACTGAATGGGTTTGCTGAGATTACGTTTAAAAAATGGCTTGCCGGTGAAGTCATTCCTGATTCATACTTCATATGTTTACTTTGCGAATTCTTTGGTTGTGATGCTAATTATCTTTTTGATATAGACTCTATTGATATTGATGCAGGCCCTAATCAATCCCTTAGTAAGGCCGATGAATATATTCTTGAAAACTATGGACTTGATAGAAAGACAATGATTTTTTTTAAGCAATATAAGGATTGTGGAATTGATTCCGTCGATGACAGTGATATTCCTCATTTAGCTTTAAATGCCGAGGATAGTTTCTCGTCATTGTTTAATTTGCTTATCCACGAATCACCATGGACAATTAATGCACTACTTCAAATCCTAAATGCTAAAAGGCTTACTCTGAGTTCATATGGGTTTCCTGAGATAGATGTGATTTTGGAATCTAACCCAGATTTCTCCGGCATATCCAGACATTTAGTTCAGGGTTTTGACATAGATGTTGCGATATCAGTTTTTTCCATTCGACTTAAACAATTACTTAGTGATCCTAATTATGTGCCGTGCCAAACAAATTCTATAGAAACATATGATGCTAAATTGCTTACACCTGGGGCAGTAGACGAATTTATTTCCGAATTGTTGTCCTCACGATTAAAGAACCTCAATAGGGAAATAAATGAGCTGTCAAATATCATTACAAAGGACCACTCTGATAAATAAAAAAATCCGCTATTCAGGTCTTTCCTGATAGCGGATTATATTTTGCGCAAAAAACTTACATTGATTCTAACGTGGATCATCAGAATCTACAGACTTTTTTCTGCGAACGCGCATCGGGACTACTATGAATCCTTCTTCATCCCTGTGAACACCAGGGTTTTGGGATGTGAAAGCATTAAAAACTG
>ONMY01000052.1 GCA_900318975.1 uncultured Bacillota bacterium
AAAACAAAAAAGAGAGGACCTCTTTTTGACTCTCCTATAGATTCGGATGTTTACTATTCTAACCATGGTTATTATTCCATTACTCCATTTAGACCGTCTTTAGAAGATTCAGAAAAAATTGAGCTACTCAAGGAAATAATCGAAAATAATAATTAAGAGATAAGTTTTACTTATCTCTTAGTTATTATTTTCGATTATTCCTTTGAGTAGCTCAATTTTTTCTGAATCTTCTAAAGATGGTCTAAATGGAGTAATGGAATAATACCCATGGTTAGAATAGTAAACATCTGAATCTATAGGAGAGTCAAAAAGAGGTCCTCTCTTTTTTGTTTTAAATACTTTGCCTCCAAAATCTTCTAGATGACTTTCTTCTTTTGGAACATTATAGATTCTACCAACTTTAATACCTTTTCCAGTATATGGATATGATGATCTTGGAAAATTTACATTTAGGAATGGTGCAATATCTAACAGATTATTTTTAAATATATAATCTAAGATGTATTCACATCTTCTTTCATAATCTGTCTCTTCAAAATCTCCAGAAAGACAAATAGTCTTAATGTTTGAAAGAGCACCGATTACACCAGCACCAACAGTCCCAGAAAAGAGAGAATCTTTTCCTTCATTCAATCCTTTATTTATGCCAGATACAAATAGATCAAATTTTATATCATTAAAATATCCAAGGCCAATTCCTGCGGCATCTCCTGGAGTGCCATCAACTACTATAGAATATTCATCTAACATCGCATAATTTATATTATCTTTAAGGGTTAGTGAGATGCTTTTGCCGGACTGTTCCTTTAGGGGCGCAGACATATAGACTGTGCCATATTTAGATAATACTTTCTTTAGGGCAATTATTCCTGGCTTATTATATCCATCATCGTTTGAAATTAAAATATTCATGACTTTATTTCTTTAACCATGGTGGTATAGATTCATCATCATCAAATGATATTTGACGATGTTTTTCTTCTTTACGTCTTAGTTTTTCTTGTTTTCTTTGTTCTCTTCTTGTAAGAGCTTTTCCAAACATTGGCTCAGTCTCGTCTTCCTCTTCTTCGTCTCCGATTTCACCTTCTGTTGATTTCATATTTTGAAGAGGGTCAGTGGCAAAGCCTGTTGCAATTACTGTTACAACTATTTCATCGCCAAGATCAGGGTTAATTGCACAACCATAGATGAGATTTAATTCAGTTGATGATGCATTCTTGATTTCTTTTAATACTTCATCAACTTCATAAAGTGACATCTGTACACTTGATGTGATATTGATGATTGCGTATGTTGCACCATTAATTGATGTTTCAAGTAGTGATGATTTGATTGCAAGCTGTGCAGCATCTCTTGTTCTGGTTTCACCTTTTGCAACACCAATACCCATTAGGGCTGTACCACGGTTAGACATAACTGTCTTGATATCTGCAAAGTCAACGTTAATGACACCAGTTGTATCAATTATTTCAACGATACCTTGAACACCTTGACGGAGGACATTATCAGCCATACGGAAGGCTTCGAGGTATGGTGTATGACGACCGGTAATTTGAAGAAGTCTATCGTTTGGAATAACGATTAAGGTATCAACGTGTTTTTTGAATTCTTCAAGGGCTTCAAGAGCAACTATAGTTCTGTGTTTTCCTTCAAAACTGAATGGTTTTGTGACAACACCAACTGTTAAGCATTTCATGTCTTTTGCGATTCTTGCGATTACAGGAGCGGCACCAGAACCAGTTCCACCACCCATACCAGCTGTGATGAAGACCATATCAGTACCAGCTAGTACTTCTCTTATTTCATCTTCATTTTCAATGGCAGCTTTAGAACCAACTTCAGGTTTAGCACCAGCACCAAGACCACCAGTTGTCTTTTTACCAATTAATATCCTTGTATCAGCTTTTGAGTTTCTTAATGCCTGTGAATCGGTGTTTACAGATACGAATTCAACACCGCTTACGCCGTTTTCAATCATTCTATCAACAGCATTACATCCGCCACCACCAACACCAAATACTTTGATTATGGCTCTCTCACTATATTCATCATAATCTCCAAACATTTTGAAACCTCCTATTTCTTACTGTTATATTTTTTTAAAAAAGATTCTTTAAATTCCAAGAAGTTATCTTCTTCTATGGATTTTCTTATATTTTCCATGAGTTTCTTTAGAAAATATAAATTATGATAACTGATTAATCTATATGATAGCATTTCTTCTTCTCTAAATAAATGCCTAATGTATGCTTTTGAGTATTTTTTGCATGTATCGCAGTCACATTCAGGGTCAAGCGGACTAAAATCATCTTCATATTCCTTATTTTTGATTAAGACTCTACCATAAGATGTGGTTGCAACACCATGCCTTGCAATCCTTGTTGGTTCAACACAGTCGAACATATCAATTCCATTTTCAACACCATTTAAAATATCATCTGGTGTACCAACACCCATAAGGTATCTTGGTTTATCTTTTGGCATTATATCTTTTAGATATTCTAAAACCTTTAATCGCTCTTCCTTAGATTCACCAACTGATAATCCTCCAATAGAATATCCATCAAATCCTATTTTTTCAAGCTCTTCTATTGAATGTTTTCTAATATCTAAGAATGGTCCACCTTGGACGATTCCAAAGAGTGCTTGGGTGTCAGGATTCTTATTGGCATCTTTTCCTCTTTTTGCCCATCTAATTGTCCTATCTACGGAATTAATCATATATTCATATGGTGCATCAAATGGTGGGCATTCATCAAGGCTCATCATGATATCTGAACCGATGGAGTTTTGAATATTAATTGATATTTCTGGACTCATAAAGAGTTTTGAACCATTTTTATAATGCTTGAAGGTTACACCTTCTTCGTCTATCTTTCTAGTATCAGAAAGTGAAAAAACCTGATAACCACCGCTATCGGTTAAAAGTGCACCATCCCATTTATTAAATCCTCTAAGGCCACCGGCTTTATCTAGGGTACTTGTGCCAGGAGAAAGCCATAAGTGGTAAGTATTTCCAAGGATTAGATCATCAGATACTTCATGAACTTCTTCATTTGTTAAACATTTAACATCACCTTTTGTGCCAACTGGCATAAAGATTGGTGTTTTAAATGTTTTACCATTTAGAGTTAGTTCTGATAGTCTTGCGGATGTGTGCTTTTCACATTTTAGTACTTTGAAAGAAAGTGCTGACATTTATTTTAAGATTTCTCCGTATACTTCACCGCTGCAACCAGCTGCGTTAGATTCATCTGTATCAATATGCATATAGAATGCAAAATCATCTCTTACTCTTACTACTACATCATCGAAGATGAGTGATCTATCAGGAGTGTTAACTTTAACACTAACGATTTCACCATTTGTAAGACCCATTTCTTTTGCGTCTTCAGGAGTTGCGTGGATATGACGTTTAGCAGCAATTACACCTTTTTCTAGTACTACTTCTTTAGTACCATCAAGGCTTGTGATAGTAATTCCTGGAGTACCAGCTGTATCACCTGATTCTCTAACTGGAATTGAAAGACCTAGAGTTCTTGCATCAGTCAATGATACTTCAACTTGAGCTTCTTTTCTAAGCGGACCTAGAATTGATACACCATTAATTGATTTTTTAGGACCAACTAGGTTAACTTTTTCTTCTGATACGAATTGACCAGGTTGAGATAAATATTTTTTAACTGTGAGTTCTTTACCTTCACCAAATAGTGCTTCGAATTCTTTTTTAGATAAGTGTACGTGTCTTGCACTAGTTTCAACTAATAATTTTTTCATGGAATTTTTATTACCTCTTTATTTATTTTTTCTTATATACATAGAATCTCCAAAGCTGAAGAATCTAAATTTGTTTTCTACTGCATATTTATATGCATTTAGGATATTTTCTCTTCCAGCAAGTGCTGATACAAGCATAATTAATGTTGATTTTGGAAGATGAAAATTAGTGATTAGTTCATCTATCGCCTTAAATTTATATCCTGGATAGATGAAGATTGATGTAGAACTATTTTCCGCTTTAAATTCATTATATTTAGAATAATTTGCTTCTAGGGTTCTTAAACTCGTAGTACCTACTGCAACTATTCTTTTACCGGATCTTTTAGCATCGTTTAATTTTCTTGCAGCATCTTCACTTATTGAATAAGTTTCACTATGCATCTTATGTTCTTCTATAGTATCTACTTGAACTGGCCTAAAAGTACCAAGACCAATTGTGAGAGTTACTTCTATAATATCGATACCAAGGTTTTTTATTCTATTTAAGATTTCTTCTGTGAAATGGAGTCCCGCAGTTGGGGCTGCACTTGAACCTTTAACCTTTGAATAGACTGTCTGATAACGATCTTTGTTTTCTAATCTTTCATGGATATATGGTGGAAGTGGTACTTCACCAATTTTATCAAGTACCTCATAGAATATTCCATCATAGATGAATTCTACGTGGACTATTCCTTCATCAAACTTTTCTATAACTTTGGCAACTAAGAGTCCATCTTTAAAGATTACTCTTGTCCCTATTTTTAGCCTTCTTTCTGGCTTTGCGAGACATTCATAGATGTTAGAACCTAGATCTTTTAGGATTAAGAGTTCTATTTTTGCCTTAGTGTCTTCTTTTTCTCCAATTATTCTTGCCGGAACAACTTTAGTATTGTTTATTACAAGAACTGAATTTTTATCTAGATAATTTAGGATATTATAGAAATGATCTTCTATTATTTCACCCGTATCTTTATCTAGTACTAATAGCCTTGATTCACTTCTATTTTCTATTGGAGTCTGCGCTATTAATTCTTCTGGAAGATAATAATCAAAATCTTGAGTTTTCATTAAAATAAATCCTTCTTTAGATGCTTATAGGCTTTAGATGTTGCAAGTCTTCCTCTTGCGGTTCTTTGAATGAATCCACTCTTAATTAGATATGGTTCATAGACATTTTCTAAAGTGATTCTATCTTCTGAAAGTGCGCTTGCAAGATTATCAACTCCAACTGGTCCACCATGGAAGTGGTCAATTAAGGTTATTAGATAATCTCTATCTCTATCATCTAATCCTTCTTCATCGATATTTAAACTCTTTAGAGTCTTAAGAGTAATTTCAAGGGTTACTTTACCATTATTATAGACATCTGCGTAGTCACGAATACGCTTAAAGATTCTATTTGTAACTCTTGGTGTACCTCTACTTCTTTTCGCAACTTCAATAGAACTATCGCTATCGATTTCATTTCCATAAATTCTAGCGGTTCTTTCACAGATTCTTTTAAGTTCATCAGTGCTATAGAAATCAAGTTTATAAGTTAGACCAAATCTATCTCTAAGTGGTCCAGTGAGCATTCCATATGCAGTAGTTGCACCAATTAGTGTAAATGGTGGAAGATCAAGTCTAATCGTTTTAGCATCTGAATCTCTACCAATTACGATATCGATTACAAAATCTTCCATTGCACTATATAGTGTTTCACTTACAACTTTTGGAAGTCTATGGATTTCATCGATAAATAGGCAGTCGTATGGTTGAAGTTGTGATAGGATTGCCGCAAGATCACCAGTTTTTTCAATGGCAGGACCTGAGATAACTGTGATATTTGCACCCATTTCATTAGCGATTACCTGAGCGAGAGTGGTTTTTCCAAGACCTTGTGGTCCATAAAGAAGGACGTGGTCAATTGGCTCTTTTCTCTGTTTTGCAGCTTTAATTGAAACCTCGAGCATTTCTTTAATCTGTTCCTGCCCAACGTATTCTTTTAAATACTGAGGTCTTAGGAATTGTTCTTCTTCGACCTTTTCACGATAATTCTTAAGTTCAGATGTTGTGCTCATGAGATTTCCTCCTCTTTCTAATTATAACATAGTTAATCTAGATTATAATTAGAATTTATGAAAAAACCTGCCAGTTTTTAGGCTAGCAGGTTTTAAATTTAATAAATATTATTTTTCAGGGAATCTTACTCTATCAGCATTATAGCTTGTGTGGAGTAATTCTTCACTTCTTTCAGATAGAGGTTCGCCAAAATAATTCTTGTATAATTCTTGAATTTGTGGGTTGTTGTGAGATTGACGGATTGGAAGTCTTTCATCTTCTTTATAGAGTACACTTGCTCTCTTAGCGCGGTATGTATCTAAAATATCGTCATCTTCAGTAGGGAGGAATACAGGTTTAACGTATGGTTGACCACCACCATTGATACATCCACCAGGACAGCACATAATTTCTATAAATGCATAGTCGCTCTTACCAGCTCTAATATCATCAAGAAGAACTTTAGCATTCTTCATACCAGATGTAACCGCAACTTTGAGTGGTGTTCCATTGATATCGATTGTTGCTTCTTTAACGCCTTCAAGACCTCTTACAGCTTCGAATGTAACACCTTCATGTTCTTTTCCTGTTAGAACTTTGTAAGCTGTACGGAGTGCAGCTTCCATAACACCACCAGTAACACCGAAGATTACACCAGCGCCAGTATAGTCACCTAGTAGATCTGGATCGAATTCTTCTTCTGGGAGTTTAGACCAATTAATGCCAGAACGTTTGATTAATCTAGCAAGTTCACGAGTTGTTAGAACTGCATCAACATCTCTTAATCCGTCATGGCCATTTTGAGGTCTAACTTCTTCAGTCTTCTTCGCAACACATGGCATAACTGATACTACAAAAATATCTTTTGGATCGATTCCTTTTTGTTCAGCCCAATAAGATTTTATTACTGCACCCATCATTTCATGAGGGCTCTTACAAGTTGAAACATTTGGAATTAAATCTGGATAATAGAATTCCATATAGTTGATCCAACCAGGAGAACATGATGTGATTTGTGGGAGAGTGCCTTTATTAGAAAGACGATGTAAAAGTTCATATCCTTCTTCCATGATTGTAAGGTCAGCACCGAAGTTTGTATCATATACACGATAGAATCCGAGTCTATGGAGTGCGGCAACCATCTTGCCTGTACCAACTGTACCAATCTTTTCACCGAATTCTTCAGCGATAGCGGCTCTAACTGCTGGTGCAGTTTGAACGATTACATATTTACCTTCTGCCATTGCTTTATCGATTAAATCGATTTCGCTCATTTCAGTTAATGCGCCAGTTGGACAAACAAGAGTACATTGACCACATTGTAAGCATGGAGCATCAGCGAATGATCTATTTCCTGCAGGGGCAACGATAGTATTGAATCCACGTTTTTCAAATCCGAGGATACCAATACCTTGAGCTTTCTTGCATCTTTCAATACATCTACCACAAAGGATACATTTAGATGTATCTCTCATGATACCAGGACCTACTACATCGAGTGTAGTTTCAGTTTTAACACCTTGATATACGCCTTCTCTTGCGCCAGTGATGTTTGCAACATGTAATAATTCACAGTGGCCATTCTTAACGCATTGTTGGCAGTTCATATTATGATTTGAAAGTAAGAGTTCTACAGATGTTCTTCTTGCTTTAGTTGCTTTTGGAGATGAAATCTTGATTTCCATTCCTTCAGCTACTGGATATACGCAAGATGCAACAAGGCCTCTTGCACCAGTTGCTTCTACTAAGCAAACACGGCAAGATGCGAGTGAGCATTCACCATGATTGAATGCACAAAGAGATGGGATTTCATAACCACACTTTTTAGCAGCTTCTAGGATTGTTAGACCTGCTTCTACTTGATATGGTTGACCTTCGATTTTAATGTTTACCATTTTCTTTTCTTCCATGTCTAATACCTCCTATCTCTTAGAAATTGCACCGAATGGACATGCACTATAACATGCACCACACTTGATACATTTAGTTTGATCAATTACATATGGAACTTTTCCAGGAACGCCAGAAATACATTGAACTGGACAGCCTCTTGCACACTTAGAACACTTCTTACAGAGTTCAGGATCAATATAATATTGCATTAAGTTCTTGCATACGTGAGCTGGACACTTCTTATCTTTAATATGTGCTACATATTCATCCATGAAGTTTGCCATAGTTGAAAGAACTGGGTTAGCTGCAGTTTGGCCAAGAGCACAGAGTGCACCGCTATTCATTGCTTGTGCAAGGTCTCTTAATGCTTCTAAGTCTTCCATTTCACCCTTACCATCTGTGATCTTAGTAAGAGTTTCAAGAACTCTCTTAGTACCAATTCTACAAGGAGTACATTTACCACATGATTCATCACAGATAAATTCCATATAGAATTTAGCAACGTCAACCATACAGTTGTCTTCATCCATTACGATTGCACCGCCAGAACCCATCATAGATCCTCTTGCGACAAGTGTATCATAGTCGATTTCAACGTCTAGATCTTTTTCAGTTAAACATCCGCCTGATGGACCACCAGTTTGGATAGCTTTGAATTTCTTTCCACCAGGAACACCACCACCGATATCGTATACGAGTTCACGGAGTGTAACGCCCATTGGAACTTCTACTAAGCCGACATTTTCAACCTTTCCACCGAGTGCAAATACCTTAGTACCTTTAGATTTTTCAGTACCGAGTTTAGCAAATTCAGCTGCACCATTTCTTAAAATCCATGGAATATTAGCTAAAGTTTCAACGTTATTAACGATTGATGGTTCATTCCAAAGACCTTTTACAGCTGGGAATGGTGGTCTTGGTCTTGGCATACCTCTCATACCTTGAATAGAGTTAATGAGAGCTGTTTCTTCACCACATACGAAAGCACCAGCACCAAGTCTAATGTGTGCTCTAAATGAGAAGTCAGTACCAAGGATATTATCGCCAAGAAGTCCTGCATCAGTCATTAATTTAATTGCATTTTTAAGTCTTTCTACAGCTTTTGGATATTCTGCTCTTACATAGAAATAACCGTTTTGTGCACCGATTGCATAACCAGCAATCATCATACCTTCAATAACTTCAAATGCATTACCCTCTAAAACTGATCTATCCATGAATGCACCTGGATCGCCTTCATCACCATTACAGATAACATACTTCTTATCAGATACAGAGTTTCTTGCGAATTGCCATTTACGTCCAGTTGGGAATCCGCCTCCTCCTCTTCCTCTAAGGCCAGATGCTAAAACTTCATCGATAACTTCTTGTGGAGTCATTGATAATGCTTTCTTTAAACCTTTAAAACCATCACATCCAAGTGATTCTTCTAAAGATTCTTGATTGATTACACCACATCCGTGAAGTGCAATCTTAACTTGTTTTTTATAGAATGGAATATCTTCTAGTTTTCTAATCTTTTCATGAGTGTTTAAATCTTCATAAAGTAATTCATCAACGATCTTACCACCGATAATATCAGAGTCAAT
>ONMY01000043.1 GCA_900318975.1 uncultured Bacillota bacterium
CATATAAATCAATTATATCTTCCATTTCTTTATCGTTCTTTCTAAACGCAATGTCAAAGAAATGAGAATTCCTACATCCAGATCCAACTAAAATTCCATCTCTATATTTTTCAAGGATATCTTTTGTAAGGACTGCCTCATTAGTAAAATAATCTGTGCTTGCGATTGATAAAATATGATAGAGGTTATACAAACCTTCTTGAGTTTTTGCAAGAAGATTGATATGACCTGGGATTGGATATTTATATGCTTCTTTTCTATTAATTAATGAATTAATTTCTAGATGATTTGTAACACCACGCTTTTTAACCTCTTCAAGCATATGAAGGAAGATTTCTGATGTTGTTTTGGCATCGTTAACGGCTCTATGGTGGTTTTCAAGCGTAACATTTAAGAATTTTGCAAGAGCATCTAGACCATATCTTTTTCTTCCTGGATATAATACTTTTCCAAGAATAAGTGTATCGATAACTGGATAGTCTTCGTGTTCGATTCCAAGTTCATCTAGATTGTTTATTAAATGAGATATATCGAATTCGGCATTATGTGCAACAAGGATAGTTCCTTCTATAAATTTTGCAAAATCTTTTAAGACTTCTTCTCTGGTTCTCGCTCTTTCAACGTCTTTATTGGTAATACCTGTAAGAGCTACTACTGATGATGGAATATTCTTTTCAGGATTTATTAGTTCTTGGAACTCTCCCTGGTTAATTCCATTTTTAATCTTTACAGCACCGATTTCCATTATTCTTTCATAGTTTACTGAAAAACCTGTTGTTTCAAGGTCAAAGACTGTATATGTTGCGTTTTCTAAATCGATGTTCTTTGGATTATATGCTGCAAGAACTCTATCCTCATCAACAAATGATAATTCAACACCATAAAGAGGCTTGAATTCTGGATGGCCTTCAGAGTATTCATATAAATCATGGAATGATTGAACTGATGCATGATCAGTAACTGCGATTGCTTTATGATTAAAAATCTTTGCAGCTTCAATATATTCAGTCATTTCAGGAACGCCATCAAGTGCACTCATTTTAGTGTGAAGATGGAGTTCTACTCTCTTTTTAGGACTTGAATCAACTCTCGTTGTGATTGGATCTTTGTTTTCTAGATATTTCATATTCACAATATGCATTGAAACATCTTTTGAATATGTTGAATATTCTGGATATGCTTGAACAATCGCATGCATACCTTCTTCGATTCCGTGGAAGTATTTAAATTCATCCTTTGTTTGAAGACGTTTCTTAGTGCAGTAAACATATGATTTTCCATCATATAGAATGAATTTTACAGTGTTCTTCTTTTCAAGCGCATCTTTATCCATAAAAACGATATTTCCTTGGACTTGGAAAATCCAAGTTTTTTGGTCGTTTTTAAAGATATAGAAGTCTTCTTCATTATCTGGAACTTCTGAAAGTGATAGTTGTTGGCAGTTACTGAATTCTTTTCCTGGGTTTAGTGCTTTATATAGATCTTGTTGATTGTTTTTCTTGGTTTCGTTAATCATCTCAGATTTTTCTTTTTCGATTTTTTCTCTTATATCTACTGAACTATGATCAACTTCAATTCTTAAATCAATGTCTTTAAAGCCAAGCACTTTGAATTCATTAAGAATATCTTTTCTATTTAAAGAAAAGACTGAGTCATCACCAGGAACTCTTATTGTAAAAATGCCGCTATCAAAGTTTGTTTCATAGCTCGCACCAACTATCGCTCTTGGAGTTTTTTTAGATACTCTTTGAATTACATATCTATAGTAATTAATTAGATCTTCTCCTTCATATGTTTTATATTCAAAAGAATATTTTGTGCTTCTTGTGGTTGGAAGAACTTTAGTATCTAAAACTTGGCACAGATCTTTAATGTCTTCAAGCGGAAGTGGTGATTCACTTTCAAACGATAAAAAACATTCATCACTTTCTCTATCAATCGTGATGCTTGAAAGAACTAATCTATTTAAAATATTTTCATTATCTATATTAAATTGTTTACATAGGATTGAAATCTTGTTTTCCATGGTTAAAAGCCCTCTATAGTAAAATTATAGCACACCGAAGTGTGCCATAAAAACGCTATTTAAAATTATTTTTCAAAAAATTTTATTCGTTATCAAAAGATGTGGTAAATTCATCTAAATCATCTCTTTCTTCATCATCAGATCCGCCAGAGATTTCCATTGTACCAAATGTGTTATCAGGTTTTGCATCTTCTGCAGTGTCCTTGAATTCTACATGAACTTTATCATTTAATATTTCTTCAAGTGCCATTCCAACAGCGGTTGCGCATTCAGCACCACCGAGTTCATCCATTGAAGTATATCCTTCTTCTTTTATAGATTTAGCTCTTTTAGCTGCAGTATATGCAAGTTTGTATTTTGAATCGATTTTTGTGAGTAATTCATCAATTGATGGGTATCTTAATCCTTCTTTACTATTCATTTGTTTCTGGGTCTCCTAACATTTCATAATATTTATAGATGCTTCTAGATGTTTTGGCGTGTTCAGCACGAATAATTGCTTGAATTCTATCGGCAGCATTTTCAACTGAATCATTTACAACGATATAGTCATATTGGTAGGCAAGAGGGAATTCGCTATTTGCCTTTCTAATTCTTTCTTCGATTTGATATTCAGATTCAGTGCCTCTTTTCTTAAGCCTTTCATAGAGAGCTTCTCTTGATGGCGGTACAATGAATATTGTAACCGCATCAATCATCTTTTCTTTAACTTGACGACAACCATTTACTTCGATTTCGAGAATTAATTCTTTTCCAGAATCTAATGCTTCTTCAACCTTATCGAGTGGGGTTCCGTAATAATTCCCGCAAAAATATGTGTATTCTAAGAATCCACCTTCTTGTATTTTCTTTTCAAAGTACTCCTTTGAAACGAAGTAATAATCTTTTCCGTCGACTTCTCCTGGCCTTTTTTCTCTTGTGGTCATTGAAACAGAAAATGTGTAATTGTGATTTTTTTGCTTGAATAAAGATTTTCTAACTGTTCCCTTCCCAACTCCAGATGGGCCACTCAAGACGACTAACAATCCCCTCTCATTTAACTTCATAGTCATCCTCTCGTCTTTTTAGATATTATAGCATATATCTAAAAGATTAGGGCAAGAACTTTTTTAAGAAAAATGATATAATATCGAATAGAGGGGCAAAATATGGCACTTGATGGAATGTTTATTGGAAAACTCGCCAGTGAATTAAAAGAAAAATTAGTCGGTGGAAAGATCGATCAAATCGATGGATTAAATAAGACTGATTATTCTTTTAAAATTAGATCAAAAGGCGAGACATATAACCTTTATACGTCGGTTTCATGCAATAATCCGACCATTTTTATTTCGCCAAAAAGGTTTGAAAAACCTCTTACAGCATCATCTTTTACAATGTTTCTCAGAAAATATTTAGAGGGTGGATACATTAAAGATATCTATCAGTATAATAGCGATAGGGTCATCATGATAGATATTGATGTTAGAAATGATTTCGAAGGAGATGAAAAGAGAACTATTGTCCTTGAACTCATCGGAAGATTTTCAAATCTCTTAATACTTGATTCATCTTTTAAAATAATTGAAGCAATAAAACAATTATCCGTTCTTGAGACAAACTCAAGAGGAATTATGAAAGGTTTAAAATATGAGCCTTTAATAAACGATAAGATTAGCCCAAAAGATAATGATGGGATTAATGAAGTATTTTCAAATATATCAAATCTTGATAGTACCACTTTAGTAAATAGAATCTCTGGAGTATC
>ONMY01000110.1 GCA_900318975.1 uncultured Bacillota bacterium
ATTATTGTATCATTTAATGCTTTAAAGGTAAAGTGAAAAATGAGATGGCAAAATAAAAAGCTCGAATGAGCTTTTTAATTATTAATTCTTAAGTCCTAGTCCTTGTCTTACAAGTGTGTTGATTTCATCTTTGGTTTCAGGGTGGTTATTGAGGTATGCTTTCGCAGCTTCTCTTCCTTGACCAATCTTTTCACCCTTATACGAATACCATGCACCTGATTTAACAATTATTCCAAGTTCAGAACCTAGATCTACTAATTCACCAGTTTGTGAAATACCTTCACCAAATACGATTTCAATATCACATGTCTTAAATGGCGCAGAAACCTTGTTTTTAACTACTTTAATCTTAGCATATGTTCCTGATACGCTTTGACCATCTTTAATTTGATCGCCTTTTCTGATTTCAATTCTTACTGATGCGAAGAACTTAAGCGCTCTTCCCCCCGGAGTTGTTTCAGGGTTTCCAAACATTACACCAACTTTTTCACGAATTTGGTTAATGAAGATACATGTGCACTTATTTGATGATAATGCGCCTGTTAGTTTTCTCATCGCTTGTGACATAAGTCTTGCCTGAGCACCAACGAGTTGATCTCCCATATCACCTCTTATTTCAGCTTCAGGTACGAGTGCTGCAACAGAGTCAACAACGATCATATCAACTGCGCCTGATTTTGCGAGTGTATCAGTGATTTCGAGTGCCTGTTCACCTGAGTCAGGTTGAGAGAGAATTAGTGAATCAAAATCCACACCTAAACTTTGTGCATATTTTGGATCTAGTGAGTGTTCTGCATCAATAAATGCTGCAAAACCACCTTGTCTTTGGCATGATGCAATAGCTTCTAAAGCTAGAGTTGTTTTACCACCAGATTCAGGACCATAGATTTCTATAATTCTTCCCTTTGGATATCCTCCAATTCCAAGTGCGCTATCAAGTGAGATGGAACCACTTGGGATTGCTTCTACAGATGCATCTGTATGTGCATCACCAAGGATCATTACTGAACCCTTACCAAAGTTTTTTTCAATTTCTTTTAATGCTGATTGCAATTTACTTCTTTTTTCGTCTTTTTCCATTTTTTCACCTCACTTAATAAATACTCACGAACATCACTTTAGTTTGAAATTTTTTCGATTTTTTATGAAAATTTCTATTCCACTAACGACAAGTAGCACCATTGAGATATAAAAAATCACAATTGATACATAATAGAAGACTTTCATAAAGTCATTTTCTATGAGTGTAGCTAATGCAGAATATAACAGTAACATTGAAATAGATACCATTTGAGTCATGGTTTTTGCTTTCCCGAGGATATCTGCAGAGATAACATTTTCTCTATCTCCTTCAAGTGCTACAAGTCTTATTCCAGAAACCATAAGTTCTCTAAATACAACAATTATAAGTAGCCAGATATATGGAATTATTCCCATATCAATTAATATGATTAACACAGTGATTACAAGCATCTTATCTGCGAGTGGATCTGCGAGTTTTCCAAATCCAGTTATCATATTATTCTTTCTTGCAATCTTACCATCAAAATAATCAGTTATAGATGCAAGGACAAAAAGAGAAAATATCACAAATAAATTCCAAGTAACACTGCCAAATACAAAATATAAAATAGTTATCACGACTACCGCAAGGAGTCGTGATAATGTGAGTTTGTTTGGAAGATTCATTATTCTTCTTCAGGCATATTTTCGATATTGTGGTATACGTTTGTAACGTCATCATTTTCACCTAACATACCCATGAAACGTACTACCTTATCAATATCTTCATCAGATAATGTAACTTGGTCTTTAGGGAACCAAGATACTTCGTCTTGTGTGATTTCTAGATCAGGTTTTGCAGCAAGTAATGCATCTTTAACTGCTGATTGATCAGAAGGTTTAGATAAAATTACTACTTCATCATCTTCAGAATATACATCGATTACTTCGATTTCAGCCATTGCTACTGTTTCGAATACTTCTTCTTCACCCATACCCTTAACTGCTAGGATACCTTGGTAATCATATGTGTATGTAACACTTCCTGATGATCCAAGGTGGCATCCACATTTACCAAATGCACCTTTTAGTGATGATATAGTTCTATTAGAGTTATCAGTTAAGCAGTCAATAATAAATGTTGAACCTGCTGGACCGAATGCTTCGTATCTACAAGATAGATATGATTCATTTGATCCACCTTTAGCTTTATCAATATTTCTTTTGATTACGTCTGCAGGAACTTGTTCTCTTTTAGCTTTTTCTACTAATGCTTTTAATTTTAGGTTACCATCTAATTCCCAGCCATTTCTAGCTTCCATGTAGATTAGTTTTCCATATTTTGAATAAAGTTTACTTTTTGCTAAATTTGTCTTAGCCATACTAGCGGCTCTGACTTCATGCGCTCTTCCCATTTTTAATCTCCTAATGTTTTGAATTATTTTTTTATTTTAAATAAAAATCCTATTGTATTATATAATAATGGCGCCTATTATTCAACTTTTAATTTTATGGCGCTATCGATTATATCGATAAATCTTTCTTTATAAAGTCTTCCAATCGCTCTTTTAAAAGAGGCTTTTGACATTTGAAATAGATTATATATTTCTATTGGTGTCATGGTTTCAGTTATCATAATGTCCTTATTTTTCTTTAAGAATGCATAGATCTTTTTAGAATCTTCATCCATTTGAACTACCTTCTTTTTAAGGAGTGAACCATGATAATGTATATCATCTATTTTTTTAATTATATTTACTTGGAGTGCTTCACCAATTCTATGATATGATCTATCATTTCCTCTCGATACAAACACTTCAAAACCATCTACTGTATGACATGTAATTCCAGATAAAGATCTAGATGTTACATATACTTTATAGAATTCTCCTTCTTTTAAATTGCCTATAGGATGTAGATAATCATAATATAGATTCTTTGGTACGAGTTTTGCTCTAAATGTACCAGTATTTATCTTTAGATAAACGAAGAGATAATCTCCGACTATTGGTTTTTCTGTTTCTTCAAATGTACAGTCATCTTTTGAAAGGAGTAAATCCTTAGGCATGCCATCAAAGAGGAAGTAACCGACATCTTCTTTTATTTCTACAACTTTTAAGAATGCTGGCTTTGATGCAGTAATTAGAGGAGTCCTTTCACTAGCACATATTCTTCTTTTAGAATCCATATAGACAAATACTTTGATAGTATCGCCTACACTATGTTCTTTTAGCGCTTCTTTTTTATGCAAAAATAGTTCGGTATCACCCGCATCAAGAATATATGAAATGTCTGCAATTCTCTTAACTTTTAACTCGTTAATTTCTCCAATTGTCATATTTTTTTGACTCCTTTTTAAAGTTGTAAATTTCTATCTTGATTTTTGATTGCCATTTGTGTTATAATTCATAGACGTTAAGTGGAGGAATCAAAATGGCAAACATTAAGAGCGATAAGAAGACAATCCTTACTAGTAAAAAGCGTAACGCTAGCAATTCTTCTTTTAAATCTTCATTAAAGACTGCAATTAAAGCTGTTGAAGCTGCGACTACTAAGGAAGATGGTATTAAGGCTTTAGAAACTGCATATATGAAATTAGATAAGGCTTGTGCTAAAGGTATCGTACATAAGAATTATGTAGCTAACCAAAAATCTCGCCTTGCTAAAGTCGTTAATGCTATAGCATAAATTAAGGAGCTAAGCGCTTCTTTTTTTATTGTTTTAATAGGAATAATTCAAATCCTATAGCTGAATTCTTCCCATATTTATAATCGACCTTAGTACTATAATCTAGTTCTTTTAAATCATTTAGTGATTTAGAAAGCTTATTATAGTCTAATTGTTTTGCTTCTTTCATAATATAGAATGCCTGACCAGAACTAACTCCAAGTGTTTCCTCTATATCTTCTTTTGTTCCTCTTACAAGAAGTATTTCTTTAGCATAGAGAAGCTGACTAAACCTTTTTACAAGTGATGATAATATCTGTAAATCTATAAAGCCTTGATCTACTAGATTATAGTAGACTTCAAGAGCTCTTTTTTTATCGCCATTTGAAAGAGCGTTCATAAGCGAATAAATGCTTTCGTTTTCGGTTTCAGATATTAAAGTTTTTATAAGCTTTAGGTTAATAGGCTCATTTGGTTCTAAATAAAGAAGCAGTTTATCGATTTCGTTTTGATATCCTAGTTGATCATCTTTGATTCTATTTAATAATTCTTCTCTCGCATCAGAATCGATACTATGATTATGTTTTTTTAAAACATCATCTACATATTTTGCGATTTTTTCTTTTGTTGGAAGTGGGAATGGATGATCATATTTTTTATTCTTTAATTCCTTAATAACTGGGTTTGAGTTATCAAGATTTGATTTTGGACATTCGATAATTAAAACTGTAGTATCTACTGGATTATTAATAAATGATAGAAGTGGAGTCATATCTCTTTTTATAATGACATCAACATCATCATCAAGTTTTTCTTTTGTGGTTGAAAGGAAGATGGAATTTGTTAAAACTATTGCTCTATAGTCTTCTAAAAATGGAATAGTATAAGCATCTTCCATTGCTTCTTCGATTGTTTTTCTTTCCATATCAAAAATAGAAACATTAAAATCACCGATAGAAGCTTCTTCGATGATTTCTTTTCTTTTTGAGATTATTTCTTTAATTGATTCGCCATAGAGTAAATATATTTTATCCATACATTAATTATTATAACATAATTAATGAATTATTACTCTATGATTATCTAACCTTTCAAAAATTGATAGTTCATCTTTCCTATATGTTTTAATAAATGATATATATGGTAAGATAGTTACTTCTATTGAACCATCCATATCTGTTCTATATATTTTTGAGTTTACACTTTCAAGTCTTTTTAGTACTTCGCTAGCTGGATG
>ONMY01000027.1 GCA_900318975.1 uncultured Bacillota bacterium
CAATATCTATATAACGAACAAGGTACCGGATAAAACTGCAAAGATTAGTGTATTCTTAGTCGATAATGATAACGACATAATGACACCATTCCCATATGCATATAGAATTGTATACACAAATCTAGAACATACAGATACCACTATTACTAATATTGCTGAACTTGACTTCTATCAATCTGTAGCAACATTTGAGATACCAAGTACAGGTGAAGCAGCAGAAGCAACTTATTAATGCCTATGCGTTAAGGCGTTTCATTATTGAAGCGCCTTTTTATATGGTATAATAAAAAAGAGGTTAACTATGGACTATAAATATGATTTGAATAAAGTTAAAGAATATGAAAAGAAATGTTTTACAGGCGAAATATATGACTGTAATGACAAAGATTTAATGATGTATCAAGAAGAATGCAAGCTTCTAATATACGAATACAATAATACGCTTCCTGGTGAGTTTAAAAAAAGAAGCGAACTATTAAAAAAGATCTTCAAAGAAATAGGTGAAAATTGTTATTTTGAACCACCAATAAGAGCAAATTTTGGTGGCCAACACTGTCATATCGGAAATAATGTTTATTCTAATTTTAATTTGACTTTAGTAGATGATGATAATATCTATATAGGCGATAACACAATGATTGCCCCTAATGTTACTATCTGTACTGCAGCTCATCCAATTCTACCAGAACTTAGAATGAAAGGTCTTCAATATAATAAACCAGTTAAAATTGGAAAATGCGTTTGGATTGGCGCTGGAGTAATAATTCTTCCTGGTGTTACAATTGGAGATAATTCAGTAATTGGTGCTGGAAGTGTGGTTACAAGGGATATTCCAGCTAATTCAGTTGCCTATGGAAATCCTGCAAGAGTTAGAAGAGAGATAAGCGAAAGAGATAAAGAATATTATTTTAAAGATGAAAAAATAGATTGGGATAACCTCAAAGAATATTTAAAATGAAAACAACAATGAAAATGTTTCATAAATTATTTTCATTTTTTGACACAAATTTGAAGAAAACACAAAAACTAATTATTATAAATAATAATTAAATAAATATTTACTTAATGAAAACGTGTTCATAAAACAAAGCTCTTTCAATGTGATATAATATTTACAAGTAAATTGAAGTTATTAATTTACTTAATATCAATAGAAGGAGAAAGAGTATGAAGAGAGCTAAAAATAACTATACTAATATATTAAGTTCTTTTAACATTTGCCTCTTCTCACAAGTCGAAGCAGTTTTAGCATCTCCTAGTCTCTCAATTTTCTATTCTAATATTTTCTAATTTTACATCAAGCAATGCTTGGTGTTTTTTTTAGAAAAATAATGTAGGTCTTAAAAAATATATATAAAAAAGGAGAGTAAAAATGGAATTATTTTACAAAGTAGAAGACAAACCAGAGTTTTCTAAGCTAATCGTTTTAGCATTACAACAACTTCTCGCAATCATGGCAGCAACAATTGCTGTACCAGCAATCATCGGTCATGGTATGAGCCCTTCTGCAGCATTATTTGGTGCTGGCGTAGGTACACTCGTTTATTTATTATTCACAAAATTTAAAAGCCCTGTATTCTTAGGATCATCATTCGCATTCTTAGGTTCAATGTCTGCAGCATTCGCAGGCGCTGCAACCATCGGTTTAACTGAAAATGTTGGATTCATCGGACTTGTTCTTGGTGCTATCCTTGCAGGTTTAGTATATGTAGTATTAGCATTAATCGTTAAATCAGTTGGTACTAACTGGCTTTCAAAATTAATGCCAGCAGTAGTAATTGGTCCAACTGTTGCAATCATTGGATTAAGCTTAGCTGGAAACGCTGTAGGCGATCTTGGAAGCGGAAGCTTTGATACAACTAGTTTCTATGTTGCACTCGTTTGTGGTCTTGTAACATTATTCGTTACAATCATCTGCTCAGTATTCGGTAAGAAGATGTTCAAGATGATTCCATTCGTAATTGGTATTCTTGCTGGATATGCACTTGCATCTATCTTCACAGTAATCGGTGTTGCTACTGGTGCTGATGCATTAAAGGTAATCGACTTCTCAGGATTTACAACTCTTGGAACAGTTGAAGCTTGGGTTCCTGATTTCACATTCATTAAAGCTATTAAAGGATTTGGTGAATTAAATGGAGCTGGTGATTTCTTCACTGTACTCGGTCAAGCTGCAGTTGCATATGTTCCAGTTGCATTCGTAGTATTTGCTGAACATATTGCTGACCATAAGAACTTATCTACAATCATTGAAAAAGATTTATTAGAAGATCCAGGCCTAGATAAGACATTACTTGGTGATGGTGTTGGTTCAATGGCTGGTGCATTCTTCGGTGGATGTCCTAACACTACATATGGTGAATCAATCGGTTGTGTTGCAATCTCAGGTAACGCATCTGTAGTAACAATCCTCACAACTTCAATCATGGCTATTGTAATCTCATTCATTGGCCCATTCTCAATCTTCCTTGCAACTATTCCACCATGTGTAATGGGTGGCGTATGTATCGCTCTTTATGGTTTCATCGCTGTATCAGGCTTAAAGATGCTCCAAGGTGTAGATCTCGGTGGTCGCCGTATCATTAAAAAAAAAACAGTTATCTTAATCGCTGGTGTTGGTGGACATGCACTCAATATCGCTGGTGTTGTTACAATCACTGAAGTTGCTTGTGCATTAATCCTTGGTATCTTAGTTAACACAGTTGTTAGACTTAAAAAAGAAGATTCTAATGAACAAGCCACAGAAGAAGTAGCTACAGAAGAAGCTTCTGAAACTTACGAAGAAAATCAAGAATAATAATTAATAATAATAAAAATAGAAAAAGAAATCGATTTTCGATTTCTTTTTTTTGATTTATTGCTATAATATCTCATAAATAGGAGATAGCGATATGGAAAATTTAGTTGTCGAATTTAAAAATGAAAATGATATAGATACACTAGTTAAGTTATCTAAAACATTTGAGAATGAAAATATTTGTAATGGTATCGTTGCTGATGATTACGATTTTTTTAAAAAGACAGATGTTGCTGTTGCAAGATTAAATGGAGAAATAGTTGGCTATATCCATGGAAGATTTGAATATAAAACTGAAAACAATAAATATTTTTATGTCGGGCAAAAAACATATTACATCGAAGAGATATATGTTAAAAAAGAATATAGATCGATTGGAATTGGAAGAGAACTTTTTAAATTCATTGAAAGCTATGCAAAGATGGAAGATTGTGAATACGTAGAAGTTACTGCTGTATCAAGAGATTATAAAAGATTACTTGATTTTTACTGTGAACTCGGAATGGAATACTGGTATTCAGAATTACACAAAAAACTAATCTAGGAGAAAGCTTATGGATAATAAAATCAACTTAAAATCATATATAAGCAGTTTAATTGTTCTATTTGCCTTAATGATTCTAACCTATATTCTTACATTCGTTATTCCAAGTGGTGAATATGCAAGAATCATTAATGCAGATGGCAATGAGATTATTGATATAGAAAGCGAATTTAAGTTTGTTGAGGGAGGAATCCCCTTTTGGAAATGGGTTTTATCACCAATTCTAGTTTTAACTACAAGTGGCAGTTTTACAATTATTGCAGTAATCATATTATTACTCGTTATTGGGGCAATATTTGGTCCTTTAACTGATTCTAATATCATAAAATACTTGATAGATAAAATAGCCTATAAGTACGGAAAGAAAAAATATAAACTAATTGCTATACTGACACTCGTGTTTATGCTTCTTGGAGCATTTATTGGTATTTATGAAGAAGCAGTACCACTAGTTCCAATTGTTGTAGGACTAATGATAATGCTAGGGTTTGATACATCTCTTGGTCTTGGAGTAAGTATTGTTGCAGTCGGTTGTGGTTTTTCAACTGGTATTATGAATCCTTTCACAATAGGTGTTGCACAAAAACTAGCTGGTGTACCACTATTTTCTGGGGTATGGCTTAGGATTGTTAGTTTTATAATCATATATCTATTACTTCTAGCATTTTTATTCTTTTACGCAAAGAAAATTGAAAGAAAAGATGTTAATGCAGAAATAACATTTGAAAAGTCAATAGAACTTGAAAGGGCAACAAACGCATTTTTAATTATCCTTGGTGTTGGTGTACTACTCGTTCTTATGTCTCCATTCATTCCATTCCTTCAGGATATAACAATGATAATTGTAATATTAATGTTCCTAGTTGCCGGCATTACATCTTGTGCGCTTGTAAAGATGCCTATTAAAGATTTCTTTAAATCAGCATTTAGGAATATGCTAGGTGTTCTTCCTGCGCTTGTTTTAATACTTATGGCTAGTTCAATCAAATATGTTTTAGTAGAATCTAAAACACTAGATACAATTATGTATTATGCTGCAAATGTAGCTGAAACAATTCCAAGATTTACTGTTGTATTATTCATTTATTTAATTGCATTAATACTTGAATTCTTTATTGCATCTGGTTCTGCAAAAGCATTCCTATTAATCCCAATCATTCTTCCAATCGCATCGCTTTTTGGTATTTCACCACAGCTATGTATACTTGCGTATGCATTCGGAGATGGTTTTTCAAATATTTTCTATCCAACAAACCCTGTATTATTAATAAGCCTTGGGCTTAATAAGACAAAGTATACTGATTATATGAAGTTTACTTGGAAGTTCGCACTTTCAACATTGGTAGTTACATCTCTTATTCTCTTATTTGGTTTAATGATTGGATATTAATACTATAAGCTTTAAAGCTTATGTATCTTGAAAAGGGTTAGTTAGAAGCGTATAATATAATCAAGGAAAGATGAGATGATTTATGTATTTGGTGGAGTCAATATCGACTTCTTAATTAAAATAGAAGATAAGGTAAGAATGTATGAATCCAATCCATCTAAAATCACATTAAAAGCTGGTGGAGTTGGAAGAAACATCGCGAGAGCCATAGGTAATTTTAAGACCTGTGAGCTCATTTCTGCGTTCCCTAATCATTTATATGAAAATATTATAAAAGACTTAAATAAGCATAATGTATCAACCAAATACTCAAAAATTATGACATCATCTAAAAATTCAATATATGTAGATGTTGTAGATAGTGATGGAGTTGTCCTTGGTGCAGCAGATATGAGCGTTATAGATAAGATTACAAAAGATGATATATTAAAAGTGGCACCTTTAACGAGTGATGAAGATATTATAGTTATCGATACTAATTTTTCTTATGATATCGTTAAATTTATTTTAGATAATACTAAAGGATATAAAGTCTTAGATGCTATATCATCAAAGAAACTTGAAAAAGTAAAAGATTTAGTAGGATGTTTTGATCTTGTGAAGGTTAATAGTTTTGAATATGAAATTATTAAAGATATAAAGACAAAACGCGTTCTTTTAACAACCGGTTCTGGAATCAAAATAATTGATAACAATAAAGAAAGAGTATCAATTAGTCATAGAGTATTAAAGGCAGTAAATCCAAATGGCTGTGGTGATACGCTTCTTGGAACGTATCTTGCCAATATGGATCTTGGTGATTTTGATGCATTTAAACTTGCGATAGTCGCAAGCGCTGCATCAAGTCAAACAGATGAGGCAGTCCCAACTATAAAAGAAATTGTAAAAATGAATGAAAGTGAGCTAGATATAGTATGGAAAGAATTGTAGATTCACACGCTCATTTAAATGATTCAAGTTTTACTAATAATATAGATGATGTCCTAAAAAGAGCGAGTGAACTTGGCGTATATAAAGTACTTATTCCATCTTGGGACATTGAATCATCGAAAAAGGCAATAGAGATTGCATCAAGATATGATAATCTTTATGCCGCTATATCTATTCATGCACAAGATGTTGGGCCTTTTACTATAAATGATTTAGAAATAATAAGAGAGCTTGCAAAATCAAGTGAAAAAGTAATAGCGATAGGTGAAACAGGTCTTGATTATCATTATGGGAAAGAAGATGCCTTAAAACAAAAAGAATTCTTTATAGCACAGCTTGATATCGCAAGAGAACTAAATCTTCCTGTAATAATTCATTTAAGGGATGCAGCAAAGGATTTCATCGATATCATTAAAGAATATATGAATTCAAGAAACATTAAGTCTATGAATGGTGTAATGCATTCATATTCTGATAGCCTAGAAACTATGAAGATATTATTAAAATTTGGTTTTTATATATCTTTTTCTGGCCCGGTAACATTTAAAAATGCAAGAGTTCAAAAAGAATGTGCAATGTATTGTCCACTTGATAGAATGCTTGTTGAGACAGATTCACCATATCTAACCCCAGAACCATTTAGGGGTATGAAAAA
>ONMY01000030.1 GCA_900318975.1 uncultured Bacillota bacterium
CCTATTACTCTCATTTTTCTTCTCCAATCAAAGATTTTACCAATCCTTCTGCGAGCTCAGTTAAAACTGGAACAACGACAGAATTACCTATTTGTTTATACGTGTGATGTCCAGTAAATACTTTGTATGTATCTGGATAGCCCATTATTCTTAAACATTCTCTTTCAGTTAATCTTCTTCCTTGTACTACAACAACTGGAATGTTGTTGCCACCAGTCCCCATTTTTGCTGTTAAGCATGGTGAAATATCACCAAGAGCAAATTGACATCTTGATGGTCTGATTTCATAAGCTAAAGTAGTTTTAGAGATTTTTATATTTTTTCTAGCCCTATTTGTTTCAATGTTTTTCAAACAAATATCAGTGGAATCGTATGAACTATCTACCTTGGGTAGAATAATATCTTTTAGAGTATGAGTTAATTTTTTCTTGTCTGGGAAATTTGGAAGTTTGAGGTTTAAATCTTTTCTAATTCCAATGCAATACCATCTTTCTCTGTTTTGTGGAACTCCATAATCTTTAGCATTCAAGACTTTCCATTCAGTTTCGTAGCCAAGTTCATCCAATGTATTCAAAATAACATTTAGTGTTTTGCCACCATCATGATTCGACAGACCTCTAACATTTTCTAGTAAAAATGCCATTGGTTTCTTTTCCTTTAATATCCTTGCGACATCAAAGAACAAAGTTCCTCTTGTATCATCAAAACCTAAACGTTTGCCAGCAATGCTAAAAGGTTGGCAAGGAAAACCAGCGCACAAAATATCAAATTCAGGAATGTCCTTGGCTTCTACTTTTGTAATATCGCTTTTAGGAAAATCTCCAAAATTTAATTCATATGTTCTGCATGCATATTCATCAATGTCAGAACTGTAAACACATTTGCAACCTTGGGCTTCAAAAGCAAGTCTAAATCCACCCATGCCACAAAATAAATCTATGAATCTCAAAGAAGGCCTACTCATTAGAGTTACCCCCAAGATTCTTAAAAATTTGCTCAGCAATAGCTTTGCCCAACAAAGGTGGAACTGCATTAGCTAATTGTTGATGTTGGTCACTTCCTGAACCAGTTAATATGAAGTCATCGTCAAAAGATTGAAGTCTTGCAACTTCTCTAACGGTTAAAATTCTATTTCTCCAAGGATGAATAATCATTGCCTTGGCAGCGTGTTTGATTGTTACTGATGGCTTTTTAGAATCCAGTCTCTTATAAGCATTACTGTGGACACCACCACCAGTGCCTAATTCTTTAGGTATATCTCGCCAGTTTCCACCTTCAGGAATGTATGACATTCTTTTGGTAACTAGTTCATTGGATTGTCTTCTATCATGGTTATAAATAATTTTTGTCTTGCCCTTCATCAATTTTTGATAAGGGGTTTTAGCTTCGAAATATTCGTCTCCATCAGGGTCAACATTGCCAAGAGCATCGCCTACAGTGACAAAATGCTTTTCATCTAAATATGGTTTTGGATAATCAAGTGGATAGTTTTTCGAAACAAGGAATACGACTCTTTTTCTTGCTTGAGGCACGCCATATTCCGCAGCATTTAAAACTTTATATTCGACCTTATATCCTAAATTGTTGAATTCACTTTTTATTAGTTCTTTGATGTCTTGCCCTTCACTATTTGTCATAGACAAAAGACCGACAACATTTTCAATAACAACATATTTTGGTTCTAAAACAGATGTGATTCTAACCACTTCTTCGAATAAAGAATTTCTTTTATCTCCAACCTGTCTCTTGCCAGACATGCTAAAGCCCTGACAAGGAGGACCTGCAATAATTACATCTATTTTGCCTTTATATTGATCCCAATAATGTTCATCTAGTTTAGTTAAATCTTCATGAATGAGTTTTGTTTTTTTATGATTTGTTTTGAATGTGTTTAATGCGACGTCCCATATATCTGCTCCTACAACAACTTCAAATTTGTTGGTCATCTCAAATCCGTAGGAAAAGCCACCAATACCACAAAATAAATCAACAACTTTAAACTTTTGCATCAAGACCCTCCTGACACTAGGTTACAAATAAAAAATATTTGCTACCCAAATGTATATTAATTATATTTCAGGTGGGTTTTATGTGCAACGCAGATGTGTATTAAAATGCACGCATGAACGTATTAGAAAAAGTTAAAAGATTACAAGAGGAAAGAGGCTGGTCTACTTATAAGCTTGCATATGAAGCTGGCTTAACACAGTCGACTTTATCGAATATGTTCGCTAGAGGAACGTGTCCGACTGTCGATACACTTGAAAAAATATGCGATGCTTTTGGCATTTCTTTAGCTGAATTTTTTGAAGAAGATGATCGTAAAGCTCATGTTTCAAAAGAAGAACTTGAGTTGCTTCGAAAATATAGAGCACTAACCGACAAAGAAAAAGATGCCGTCAAATCGATGATTGATGCATTATTCAAAAAATAAAATTTGGTAAATAGAACACCAGTGATACATTTTCGGCACCCTGTGGGATTCGAACTGGTCATTGTACTGGTTCTTTGAAATTGCTTGCCTTACATAAATGTAATAATTGCCTTAAAAATGTATCAAAACCATAGCGTAAACATAGTTCGATTCCCGTAAGTGCCTTAAGTCTTTTTTATTGAGGTACGCCCCCGACAGGAATCAAACTATATAAAAAATATGTTTTGCGAACTGTAAAAAGTTTAAAAATAATAAGATATGTATAAAATACATAGATTTTTATAAGAAAAAAGCCCTGATTTGTGTATCAAGGCTTTAAATCTAATTTGGTGCCTCCACGCAGAATCGAACTACGGATTGATCCTTACCATGGATCCGTTATACCATTTAACTATGGAGGCAGCGGATTAAATTATATAGATAAATAATCTATTATTCAATAACTTCTCCAAATAAATCGTAAATATAAGCATTAGTGATTTTAACTTTCACTACATCACCAATTTTTAACTCTTTATTAGATACAAA
>ONMY01000100.1 GCA_900318975.1 uncultured Bacillota bacterium
AATATCCTTGTAAGAACTTCTTCCAAAAGTTCCATTCTTTCCAAGGACTTCTTGGTTATATGCCATCTCTACCTGCCACCCTAACTCATCTTCAAGCAGATGTCCGGCACTTTCTTGAACTAATATGTTTTCTGAATAATCGTAGCTCATTGCACGCCTCCTCACATAATAAAAATCATGTATGTGCTAATATTCTTAACTTCTCCATACGCTCATTTATATTTTTAGGTGTATTCGCATTTTTTAAAAACAACTTGCTTTTTTCATCTGATTTAGATAATAAATCCCAAATTATTCTAAATCCCTCAATTTGATTTGAACTTTCACTTCTAGATACATACATCAAATTTTGCATAGATAAGCTGTCTAAAAACATAAATAACTTTCTCAATAAGCCTGCTGTGATATCAGATAACTGTATAAAAATAGATTCGTCTGACTTAATGAAAGAGAAATTATTGATTTCTACACCCTTATCAAATAACTTGCTAGATGATAGTTTTTCTTGAACGACAGCTTCTTCATCAAAGAAGTGTTTCGATTTATACAATATTTCCGCTCTCTCCAGGTAAAACAAATAGTATTCTTTAATCAAAACATATGGCTCATTGTTTTGTGCAAAAACAAGTCCATCACTTTTATCTGCAGTTTTTAACATTTGGCGAAACATTTCCAAAAAGAATCCTGGGTAGTATTCATCATCATTATTGTATGAATAGATCAAATCACATATTTCAAAGCAAAATGACTTACAATCCTCTACATTAGGATATTGATATCTATACAGGATATCCAACAATTCATTTCTGTGTCCAATTGTAAAATCATAAAAAGCACTCTTAATCTCCCACATATACATTAAAAATTGTGGAAAATCCATCCAAAGAGAATCTATGATATCAACAATTGAATAGAATAGATTATTTAAAGTACTGTAATGCAAATACAGCCCGCTATCACTAAGCCATTTTAAATAATCCAAAGTACGACACTCGCTCATAAAGCTCAAGAAATCAGGACTCTTTTTATATAAATGCTTAAACTTAATTTCTTTCTGATTATCAGTTATACCAATTATCTGTTTTAGTTTTTCAACATCAACTTGAAAATCTTCACCTTCATGTGCAACACCCGCAAGAACAAAATCTCCATTAATTGCATCCTCTGCATTCACCCCATTTTCTGTCAACAAAAATTTTCGACAGTTTCCACTCTCATCATAATAAAATGTCCAATTTTCCAAAAAAGGTTCAATATCATTAATATCAATAATTGACTTAACGGCATCCTTCACATCAATATTCATTTTATACCTCGATTTCTCCATTCATGAGTTTTGGAAGCAATCTATTGCGAGCTTCAGATAGTATCTCGTTTTGCTCTTGCAATGCTTTAATCGTTTTAAAATATAAAGAAACACTTAAACAAAATCGTTTCAGAATGTCAGCATTTGGAACAATAATTCTTAATGCATTGATATCTTTTGCATATACATGTGGCTGTGCTGCTCCTTTCTGAAGTGAATCTAACGTAGCTTTATTTTCTTTAATATAGCAATATATAAAGTAAATATATGGCGAGGCTTTGCTGTCTATAAAAGAACAATCAGAAGCAAACACATCAACATTATAAAGTCTTGCAAAACCCGCATTAGCCCCTGACCCACTAACGGTTATAACAGGAGCAGTGGTATTTGATTCATTATGAAAATATGCAGGTTCAAGTCCTCCGGCTACAACAGGTACACTACCGCTTTTAACTTGAGCCTTCGTTATAGTTTTTCCCCTTTTAAAAGGTGCAAAATCTCCTAAACAGCTTTTCTCCCATCCTTCCGGAACGCCATCAACAATTTGGCACTTCTCATACCCCGGAAATCTCAAATCAACAAACCATTCCTTGTAAAGACGCTGTGCAGCCTCTTCTAATAGTTTAATTTGCTTTTGGTTGTTTTCAATAAGGTCATCATATTTTGAAAGGACATTAACAATTTTTGATTGATAATCAACATTTTCCGGGAAAAATATATCTATCATCCCGAGCTTTGATAGTGACAAAAATCCTTGTGCAACGCCACCTCTAATTGCTTGAACTTGTGCATCAAAAGCTGGACTTTTAAGGAAGTATGCCATATATTGAGGCATAATTATTTCATTGTTAGCTCGAAATATAGCAACACTACTTGATATCCCTATTTTTTCTTCTCTAACAACATAGACTCCACCTATACTACCTATAATACTATACAAAATGTCATCTTTTTGAGGCCGTGTTAGCGCATTTGACTTTTCCTTAAAATGTTTTTCATACGTTTCTTCAGAAATGTACTCTAAATTAGATATATCAATTCCTGATTTCGTAATATTCTTAGCAGTTAAATATGGAATACCTAATTCAATTCTTTTTAATGATGCATGCGCACCATCACCTATACGAGAAACATCAGATAATTTTCTTTTTATCCAACTCATTCTTCCATCTCCTTCTTCTGGAGATAGAACATCTCCTTCTGTGTTTCAATTTCCGCCTTCAACTCCTCTTCAGACGGAAGATATAACTTGTATTTTGATGCAAAAAGCTGTTCATTATCATGAAGAACAGAATATCTTGCAATATCCTCATCTGTATCAGAACACAAAACGATACCAAGAGTTGGATTATCATCTTCTGATTTTTTCAATTCATCATACATACGAATATACATATCCATTTGTCCTACATCC
>ONMY01000036.1 GCA_900318975.1 uncultured Bacillota bacterium
AATAATCTTACTGTTTCACTAGCCATATTCTTTAGTAAATCTGTATCAATTTGTTGATTTAAGAACTTACCAACTTTTAGTACTTCTCCTGGAAGTATTTGGCCATCCTTTTTAATTCTTTCTTCTAATTCTTTCATGAAATCACCTTTTAAAAATAAAAGATAGGCTCAACACCTATCAAAAAAACAACAATGCACGCACAAAAATTGTACGTGGTCACTTTTCCAATAGTCGTGTATGAGGCAACACGGTAGAAACATCTCCGCCATAATATAGAGACCTATATTGGATATTCACTTTTACACTTATATTGTTGCATACATTTTTAAAAAATGTTCATTTATTTTTTGAAAATTTTTCATGAAAAAAATGATAACGTTTTCATTTTCATTTTTTTTGATGTTTTTTGATAAAATCATTATTTTTCCCTCAAAAAAATATTCACAAGCAAATGTAAAAAAGAAAGGATTAAGTTTAACTTCTTAATCCTTAATATATAATAATTAGTACTTTAAGAGATATTCATCATATTCCCATGATGTTACAACTGTTTTATATGTATCCCATTCTTTTTCTTTTGAATCTATAAAGATATCGGAAACTATTACTCCAAGCGCATTAAGAATGATTTCATCTTTTTTAAGTTCTTCTATCGCTTCATGAAGATTTTCTGGAAGTTGCATTATTCCTTTCATCTTTAATTCATCTTGAGAATAATTAAATATATTACTATTAATTATCTTTGGTGGAGTGATTTTATTTTTAATTCCATCTAATCCGGCTTCTATTATTGCGGCAAATGCTAGATATGGATTACAAGATGGGTCTGGATTTCTAAGTTCAATTCTGGTAGATTCTCTTTTTGCAACAGGAATTCTAATTAAAGGTGATCTATTTTTCATTGACCAGGCAATATTTGTAGGTGCTTCAAAACCAGATACCAATCTTTTATATGAATTAACAATAGGATTTGTTATAGCCGCAAATCCTTTTGCGTGTTTTAATAGCCCTCCAACAAAATAAAGCGCTTCTTCTGATAAACCTCCATCACATTCTCCGTATGTTATATTCTTACCATTTCTATTTAGAGACATATTGATATGCATTCCGCTACCAGCAGATCCAAAAATTGGTTTTGGCATAAATGTAGCATATAGATTTTGTTCCCTTGCGATGGCTTTTGTTGTAAGTCTAAATGTCATTATCTTATCTGCGGCATCTAGGGCATCTGAATATTTAAAATCTATTTCGTGTTGAGATGGGGCATTTTCATGATGGGATGTCTCAATAATAAATCCCATTTGCTTTAATGCAAGAGATATAGATCTTCTGCATATTGATCCCTTATCAACTGGTGCAATATCAAAATATCCACAAGAATCCTTGCTATCTAAATCAGGATATCCATCTTTATCTTGTTGGAATAGAAAGAATTCACATTCTGGACCAATATTTATCTCAATTCCAAGGTCATATGCATTTTTAATGGCTTTCTTTAGTATATATCTTGGATCTCCTTCAAATGGTTTGTCATCTTTAAAGACATCGCAGATAATTCTTGCAACTCTTCCTGGTTCTTCTTGAAATGGAAGAATTTGAAATGTACTTAAATCTGGTACAAGTTTCATATCTGATTCTTCTACTCTTGCAAATCCTTCTATTGATGAACCATCAAACATGCAACCATCATTTAATGTGTTCTCAAGTTGGTCTTGGGTGATAGTCACGCTTTTAATCATTCCGAAAATATCAGTAAACTGAAGTCTAATAAATTCAATATTCTCTTCATTAACAATTCTTAAAACCTCTGATTTATTCACAACTTGGCCTCCGTTTTTTTAAAATATCAAGTAAATTATTTCATATTGTGAATTATTTTCAATACTTTTTATACAATTAGAGGTTGATTAAATAAAAAAATTCACAACTTTGCTCTCTTTTATGACTTGTGATATAATTACTAAGACTAAAAAGAGATTAAGTTATGAAGTTATTTGAACAATACAAAGGATTAAAAAGGGAAATATACATATTCTTTGTTGGTAAACTCGTCACTGCGATGGGTTCTTTTGTATGGCCAATGCTTACGTTTTTCTTAACAACTAAGCTTGGAATTACTGATTACCTTACCTCTTTTATTATTGCATCTATGAGTCTTCTTGCGCTTCCTGCAGCAATCCTGGGTGGTAAGCTTGCGGATAAATATGATAGAAAGAAGATTATTGTTATATTTGATTTGATATCTGTCTCTCTATTTATTGTCTCTGCGATACTTCCATTTGGATATCATACAGCAGCCCTACTTTTTACATCCGGGCTATTTCAAACAATAGAAGGGCCAGCATATGATGCACTTATAGCCGACTTTAGCACTACAGATGATAGAGAAAAAGCATATTCACTAGATTATCTTGGATATAACCTTGGATTTATTGTTGGGGCAAGTGTGTCTGGCGTACTATTTGAAAACTACACCAAACTAGCATTCTTACTAAATGGTGTTGCAATTCTCATATCAACAATACTTATTATTATATTTGTTAATATGAAAAATGCTGTTATTCAAGAAAAAACAAACGAAGTTGCAAATTCAATATATGAAGAACCTGTTGATGAAAAAATATCAATATTTAAAGTGTTAAGGGAAAGAGGGGTCTTAATATTCGCAACACTATTAATGATCTTTACATGGATGCCAGAAAATATTTCTGGAATACTTCTTCCTTTAAAACTCAAGACCGCAGAAGGTGAGGCTGGTGCTAAACTATATGGATATCTATCAAGTTTCAATGGATTAATAGTTATTTTATTCACACCATTATTCACATATCTTCTATCAAAAGTAAAAGAAATACCAAAAATAGCTATTGGTTCATTCCTTTCGGCTCTTGGACTTGTGTTCTATATGCTCACAAATAATGCAATTCTTTTATTTGTTGGAATGTTCTTTATAACTGTTGGCGAAGTAACAAACGTTCTTGGATCAAATCCATATCATTCAAAAAGAATACCTCTATCACATAGAGGAAGAATTGGTGGTGTTTTATCATTAGTACATGGAATATTCTCAGCGCTAATACAATACTTAATCGGTGTACTATTACTTGTTTCTTCAAACAATTATTCGCTTATATTCTTAGTCTTTGTAATAGTAGGCGTTCTCGTTTCTATTCTTTGTATCTTTGCACATAAAAAAGATAAAGATACTTTCCCATTATTATACGTTAAAGAAATTGTTGATAAAAATTGAGACAAAATAACTAAAATACATTAAAATAATAGTGTAGATAATATTTTAATGAGGTGAATAAAATGGCAGAAGCAAAGAAACCAGCTCCAAAGAAAGCTGAACCAGCAAAGAAACCCGCAGCTAAAGCAGCTGCAAAACCAGCTGCAAAACCAGCTCCTAAGAAGGAAGACCCTAAAAAAGCTCCAGCAAAACCAGCTGCAAAACCAGCTGCAAAGCCTGCAGCTAAAGCAGCTCCAGCTCCAAAGAAAGCTGAACCAGCAAAGAAACCAGATGTAAAGAAAACTTACCACGTAGTAAAGAGAAAAGAAGACAATATGTGGGAAGTTAAACTTGCAAAAGTTGGCGATGCACAAGGTAAAGCAATCAAATTATTTAAGACTAAACCAGAAGCCGAAGAGTATGTTAAAAAGATGGCTGAAAACCAAGGAGCTAGTATTGCTGTTCATGCTTCAAAAGGCAAGAGTAAAGGTAGAATCCAATAATTCCAAAAAGAAAGAGTGGGCGTCCACTCTTTCTTTTACTTATTGTATAACTTTCTTGCGTATGATACAGGTTCTTCTGTAACATATATACCTAGTTTATTAAATATCTTGTAATCGTATTGATCTAGAATGATAGATGAATGTGCTTCACATCCTCTAAGTTTTGGTAGTTGTTTTAAAGCAATTTCTGCAAGTGGGTTAGTGCTTGCTTGAATCGCAAGAGCTACTAATACTTCATCTGCATGAATTCTTGGATTATGATTCTTTAAATCATTAATTTTTAGTTTACCAATTGGTTCTATAACGCCTGGTGAGATTAGTGGAATTGCATCATCTATTTTTCCAATTGTTTTAAGAGCGTTTAGAAGGAGAGCTGCAGATGAATCAAATAGTTCGCTTCTTCTTCCTGTAACAACCTTACCATTTGGAAGTTCAAGTGCCATTGATGGATATCCACAAGTCTTCGCTTTTTTAAGACATACATCAACACACTTTCTATCGCTAGTAGTTATGCCTAGTTTATTCATAAGCATTTCTTCTTTTGTTACAGCATCATCAGAGAATTTACCATAGAAATTGTTTTTCTTGGCTTGATAGTATCTTCTAATGATTTCTTTCTTACATGCCTTAACAACTGATTCGTCGTTTTGGATTGCAAAGCCAATCATATTTACGCCCATATCTGTTGGTGAGTTGTATGGGCTTGATCCATAAATTCTTTCAAATATAGCTTTTAGGAGTGGGAATGTTTCAACATCTCTATTATAGTTAACCGCAAGTTTGCCATAAGCTTCAAGATGATATGGGTCAATCATATTGACATCGCTTAAATCTACTGTTGCAGCTTCATATGCGAGATTGATTGGGTGATTTAATGGAAGGCTCCACACTGGGAATGTTTCAAATTTAGCATAACCAGCACGAATTCCTCTTTTATTTTCGTGATATAGTTGTGAAAGACAAGTAGCCATTTTACCAGAACCAGGTCCTGGTGCAGTTACTACTACAAGAGGTCTTGTGGTTTCTATGTATTC
>ONMY01000072.1 GCA_900318975.1 uncultured Bacillota bacterium
CTTTTCTTCTGGAAGTTCGATTGAATTTGTAACAACAACTTCTTTAATTAAATTTGGATCAGAAAGTCTTTCGATTGCTTGACCAGAGAATAATGCGTGAGATGCAAACATATAAATATCAAGGGCACCTGCTTCTTTTAATGCTTTCGCAGCGTTATTTACTGTTCCAGCGGTATCAATCATATCGTCAATGATTACGCAGTTCTTTCCTTGAACATCACCAATAATGTTCATAACTTCTGATACATTTGGTTTTGGTCTTCTCTTATCAATAATCGCAATTTCTGCATTGAATGGTTCAGCAAGCTTACGAGCTCTGTTTGCTCCGCCGTGGTCTGGAGAAACTACAACGAAATTATTGATTTTATTCTTTTCAATATATTTTTGGAATAATGGCATACCTTGAAGGTTGTCGATTGGGATATTAAAGAAACCTTGGATTTGTGCAGCGTGTAAATCTAGACAGATTACACGTGTTGCACCAGCAACTGTTAGAAGATCTGCGATTAATTTTGCAGAAATTGGTTGTCTTGATTTTGCTTTTCTGTCTTGTCTTGAATATCCGTAGTATGGAAGTATAATATTTATTTCTCTTGCAGATGCTCTTTTTAATGCATCAATAAATATTAAAAGTTCCATAACATGCTCGTTAACTGGTGCAGATGTAGATTGAACAACGAAAACTTTGTGTCCTCTTACTGTTTCATCGATGTCAACACCGATTTCACCATCAGCAAATCTTTGAATATGACATGTTGATAGTGGAATATCTAAATTTTTAGATATTTCCTCTGCGAGCGATTTGTTAGAATTTAATGCGAATAGTTTAAGTTTTTCACCATGGTAAATTGCCACTTTTTGTTACCTCTCTTCTATAAAAACAATTATAGCACAAAACAAAAAAAGAAAACACCTAATGGTGTTTGCTTTTGTTATTTTTTTATTCGGCGTTTTCGTAAGCTTCGAGAACTTTCTTAGATATCTCGTCACGCATTGATTGCTGTAGTGGATGTGCTATATCTTTGAATTCTCCAGTTGGAGTTTTTTTAGATGGCATAACAACGAATAATGAATTTTCACCTTGAATTACTCTTAATCCGTGTACTACAAATATTTCATCAAATGTGATTGATGCAATGGCTTTAATGCTGTTTTCGCCTTCAACTTTTCTTAATCTTACGTCTGTAATATTCATACTTTACCTCTTTGCAACTAAAATTATAACTTTATTGAATAATAAAAAGGGGATTAAACATTGAAACTTAGCAACTATATTTCTCAACATTTTATTTTTGGCGTTTTCTAATTTTTACAATTGTTGAGCCGGATCCGGTCATAAATAGTCCGTCTTCTCCGTATGTTTTTTTGAGGAATTCATACTTTTCTTTTACTGCAGGATACAGTTCAAAAGCCGTATCTTGTAAGTCGTTTTTTAATCCCTTAACAAATTCGTTATAATTGTTACTTTTTAAATGTTTTATCGATTCTTCGAGCGAATATTTGTTGTTGTTTTTTAGGTTAGAAAACACATTTCCTGTTGAAATAAATACATTTGGTGTAAAAAATAGGATTTCATAGTCTGATATATCGAGGTTTATTGGTTCGATATCAAAGCCAACTCCTCTTACTATTGCAGGACCTTTAAAGAGGCAATAAGGAGTGTCTGAACCAAAGTTTTTTGATATCTCAAACATTTGGTCAAACGATAGGTTTAGACCCCATAATTTATTTAATGCTTCTATGGTTGCAGCAGCATCTGCGCTTCCGCCTCCAAGACCACCTCCAACAGGTATGTTTTTCTCAACAATTATTTTTACGCCTTGTTTTACGTTGAAAATTTTCTTCATAAAAACGGCGGCTTTATAAGCTAAATTATTCTTGCCGTTTAAGGTTTTATCAGATGTTTCGCAGACGATTTCTCCATCTGTTGGAATTAGTTCTATTTCGTCGGCAAGACCAACTGTGATATTAACCATTTCAAGATCATGATAGCCATCATCTCTTTTTCCTTTTACATTTAAAAACAGATTAAGTTTTGCGTATGCTTTTGTCTTCATATTTACCTCATGATTTTGATTTGTAAAACATCTTCGAATGGAATGATTTCATCTGTATCTAGTTTTATAGTTTTGTTTATTTCGTCTATTTTTTTAATTTTTCCGAATGTTGTGAAAGAATAACCATCATTGTAGTATTCTAATGATATTTGTTTATCTTGTCTTGTTGCCTCTGAAACTGCTTCGTTTATTTCTTTATATTCATCTTCAGATAATTCTGCCTTTTGTTTTTTGTTGATGTTATAAATCATGTCTTCAAGCATTGTTCCGTGCCCTGTTAATGCATCAAATGGAGCCCATTTCATTATTCCTCTATCTTTATAATTACTCATGGTGTCCTCCTATTTCTTCGTTTCTTGCTTTGGCGGTTGAGTGTTCTAGTTCTGTTGATGCTCTTCTTACAGCGTTTTTTCCGTATTTTCTTTTTATTTGATCTAAAGTATCAAACAGTTTTTCTTCTTTTATCTTTTTTACTGTGTCTTCAAAAAGACTTAATTGGGTGCCGACATCATCAACAAGCCCTGTAAGACTAATTGCAAATCCTCTTATAGGTTCATCGTGATAATATCTTTCCATTAATTCGAGACAATGTTTTGCAATATCTCTTCCAAGAGATACCGGCTCCTGTAGTTTGGTTTGGTGAGCAAATGTTCCGCCATAATCTTGATTATATCTAAGCATTAGATGGATGATGGTTGCTTTTTTACCTGTTGCTCTTAGTCTTGATGATAATTCATCAGACATTTCTAGGATGATTTGTGGTGCTGTTTCTTTAAAATAGTCTTGAAACATTACTTGGCTTATACCATAGCTTCTTGATAGTGGTTTATATTTTTTCTTATCTTGAATTAAAGACATGTCGATTCCGTGGGTATGGTACCAAAGTTCTTCGCCCATTATTCCAAATCGTTTTTTTAATATATTCACATCACAGTTTGCAATATCGCCCACTGTTTTAAACCCCATGTTTTTAAGAGATATTTCATATCTTGAACCGATGCCCCACATTTTTGATAGTGGTTTTACTGGCCAAAGCTTTTTCTCTACATCTTCATAATTCCATTCAGCAATTTGTGATTTTGTTTTTTTAGCTTCTATATCCATTGATAGCTTTGCAAGAAGCATGTTTGGGCCGATTCCACATGTCGCAGTTAATTTTGTTTCTTTATAAACGTCGTTTATAATCATTTTTGCGATTTCTATATCTGGCATAGGATATAATTTTTTATAATCTGTAAGATCTAAAAAAGATTCATCAACAGAATAAATATGGATATCTTCTTTAGATACATATTTTAAAAATATACTTACTACCTTTGCAGAAGCTTCGAGGTATCTTCGCATTCTGGGTTTGCAAAAAACAATGTTTTCTGTTTTAGGAAGTTCAAATATTCTAAGTCTTCCAGGAATTCCTTTTTGTCTAAGATATGGTGAAACTGCAAGTATTATTGATCCTCCGCCCCTTGATTTATCAGCAACTACTAAAGGGGTCTTGAATGGATCAAGGCCCAGGTCTGCACACTCGACAGAGGCATAGAAACTCTTTAAATCGATGCACATTATGTGTCTATGTAGTCTATATTTTTCTAATTCATCCTTCATGTTGTTGTAAAAAACAATCAATTGTATTGTCTAATAGTTCTGCAACAGTCATTGGACCACATCCGCCTGGAACTGGCGTAATGTACGATGCTTTTTCTTTTAGATTTTCAAAATCGGCGTCTCCAACGACTCTTCCATCGTCTAATCTATTTATTCCAACATCTATAACAACCGCTCCTTCTTTTATCATATTTTCTTTTAAGAAAAATGGTTTTCCAAGAGCACAAACTACTATGTCAGATTCTTTTGTGATTGTTTCAATGTTTTTTGTTTTTGAATGACATAGTGTTACTGTTGCGTTTAGGTTTGTTAAAAGGTTAAAAAGAGGTTTTCCAACAAGCATACTACGGCCAATTATAGCTACTCTTTTTCCTTGAATTTCAATGTTGTAGTATTTTAACAGATCTACTACGCCTTTTGGTGTACATGGAACAATTCCTTTTTGGTTTGTAACAAGGTTTGCAACATTTAATTTTGTTAGTCCGTCGACATCTTTATTTTCTGGGATTAAAGAAATTATCTTTTCTTGATCAAACTTTTTTGGAAGAGGAAGTTGTACTAATATGCCATTAATTTTTGGGTCTTCTGCTAGGGTTTTTATCTTGTTTTCAACTTCTTCTTGAGACGATGATTCGTCCATTTTTTCAACTATTGATATAATGTTAACTTTTTCGCATGATTTAACTTTGTTGTTAATGTAGATTTGTGATGCTGGATTATCGCCAACAAAAACAACAGCAAGTGTTGGAGTTGTATTATATTTTTCATTAATGTTATTAACTTTTTCTTTTACTTGTAGTCTTATGTGCTTTGCTACTAGTTTTCCATCGATTAGTTCTGACATTTTATATATACCTTCCAATAGCTTTAGCTACTTTTTCTGCTTTTAATATTATTTCGTTGTATTCTTCTGGTTTTAAAGCTTGTTTTTTATCTGATAGAGCTTGGTCTGGTTTTGAATGAATCTCTATCATAATGCCGTCTGCCCCTGCGGCAATAGCTGCAAGTGTTAATGCCTCAACATATGCACTATCTCCTGCTGCATGTGATGGATCAACAATTACTGGATATGGTGTTTTAGATTTTAAAACAGGTATTGCACTTACATCTAAAGTAAATCTTGTTGATTCTTCAAATGTTCTTATACCCCTTTCGCATAGAATAATGTTATCATTTCCTTCGCTTGATATATATTCTGCTGCATATATAAGTTCTTCTATTGTGTTTCCAAATCCTCTTTTTAAAAGGATTGGTTTGTTGGTTTTTCCGAGTGCTTTTAGTAGTTCAAAATTTTGCATACTTCTTGCACCAACTTGTATAATGTCTACAAGTTTTTCGTATGTAGGAATTAAATCTACTTTTGTTATTTCTGTTACGAAAGGTTTGTTATATTTCTTAGAAATTTTATTAAGTATTTCTATGCCTTTTTCTCCAAGACCAGAAAAAGAGTGTGGAGAAGTTCTTGTTTTATAAGCGCCGCCTCTAAATATATCAACAGCTTTTAAGTCTTTTACATCTAACTCAAACTCTTGTTCGGATTCAACAGCACAAGGGCCAGCAATAAGAACAATTTTTTCTGCTCCAACTTCTAAATTATTGATTTTTACGATTTTTTTATTCATCTTTCTTGTCCTCCAGGAGTTTGATAGCTTCTAAATACCCGTCTGTTCCTTTTCCGATTATTCTTATCGAAGAAATATCTTCAATTACAGAATTTTTTCTAAATAGTTCTCTGTTGTTTATGTCCGATATATGAACTTCGGCTATTTTTGCATTTGTAAGTTCGATTGCGTCTCTAATTGCGTATGAATAGTGTGTAAATGCACCGAGGTTTGCCACGATTGAATCAAATTTATTGTAGTTTTTTTGTAAATAGTTAATTATTTTTTCTTCTGAGTTTGATTGAAAAAATGAAACTTTGATGTTTTTTTGAATACAGTATGCTTTTATTTCGTTTATGAGTTCTTTGTAGCTTTTGTTTCCGTATAAATCGTGGTTTCTAATTCCGATCATATTGATGTTTGGTCCATTAAGAATTAACAATCGCATTTGTTACCTCCTCAAACACCTCTTCAGGTGTTAAGTCGCAAGAGACAGTTAAATCGGCGACTTTTTCATATATTGGGTTTCTTTCTTTATACATTATTTTAAGATCTTCTTTTGATTTTATTAGTGGGCGCTTTTTATCATCTATAAAATCATCAAAGTTGGTCTTTTTTAAATATATAAAATATCCTTTTCTAGCTAGACGTCTATAATTTTCTTCGTTCATGACTGTTCCGCCGCCAGTAGAAATTAATAGACCTTCAGCATCTTGAATATATTTAATCATTTCTACTTCGATTGCTCTAAAGTTTTCTAAGCTTGTTTTTTTAATGATTGTTCTTATTTTTGCTTTATAGAGAGTTTCGATTGTTTTGTCTGTGTCTAAGTGGTTCTTGTGTGTTATATCTTTAATTTTTTTACACGTTTCTGTTTTTCCGGCTGTTGGCATTCCAATAAATACTAAATTGGTGTGCCAAAGGAACATTCTAAGCCTTAGATCTTCCCAGAAAAATAGAGGGTGCACAGAACCTTTTGCAAAATTATGTGCTAATAGTGCTTGATAGATGAGCATTGTAAGACCACCAACAGTTCCTTTTCCTTCATTTTTAGCATCTATCATTGTTGGTGTTCTATATGGTTCATAGATTACATCTATGAATGTTTCAAGATTCTTAAAGTTTTTGATATTAATTAGTGGTTGATCGCTTTTTTTGTTTCCGACTGGGGTTGTGTTGATTATAATGTTTGGTAGTGTGTAATCTATATTTTTAAACAATATTTGATTTTCGTTTTTTGGATTTCTACAAGCAACAACAACTGATTTTGGGTTTTGTTTGTTTATAACATATAAAACAGACTCTGATGTTGCTCCATTGCCGAGAATCAAAATGTTTTTGTTCTCAATTGATATTTTGTGCCTTTTTAAGAGCATTTTAAAACCATAACAGTCTGTGTTGTATCCTGATAAAATACCCTTTCTTTTTATAACAAGGTTACAAACACCAGTTTCTTTTACTATTTTTGAAATTTTATCAAGGTATGGTATAACTGTTTTTTTGTATGGGTTTGTAATGTTAACAAAATCAAAATCTTTCTTTTCAAAAAAACCATCTAATTCTTCTTGTGTTTTAATTACATAGTTTTTATATTCGATTTTGTCAAACATTTGTGTATAAATTTCTTTAGAGTAGCTGTTTTTTAGGCGTTTGCCAATTAATCCAGCTTTATATGTTTTCTTCATCGTCTAAGTCCAAGATTGCAAGCGCAATCATTCCTTCTATTGCTGGAATTGCTCTGTTTGCTATGAAGGTGTCGTGTTCTCCTCCAACAGCAACTGTTTGTTCTGTTTTTTCTAAATAATTGTATGATGTAACGGGTTTTCCTATAGTTGGCGTTGGTTTTATAGCTGTTCTTATAATAATAGGCATGCCGTTTGATACACCAGCACATATTCCACCGTTGTGGTTTTCTTTTGTTTTTATAGTGTTTTTTTGATCAGCAAAATAAGCATCTATTACTTCGCTTCCTTTTTTGTTTGA
>ONMY01000039.1 GCA_900318975.1 uncultured Bacillota bacterium
CTTACAACCTACTATATTCCATCAAATTCAAGTCTAGTTACTGGTAACTTCTTAAACGCAAATAGTAGTGGAACTTTAGCGATAGATGATCCAAATGATGATTACTATGAAAGGACATATGATGGTTACACTTATGTTAATGAATTCGCTATGCCAATATACTGGCAAAGTGAACTCGTAATGGCAGGTGAAGAGGAAGAAGATAGTGATTTATTCTTCGATTATTACATCCTAAGAGTTTACTGGGATGGTGTAAGACAAAACAACAAGGAGACAGATATAATATATATTACTGCACGTAATGAATCAGCATAGGGAATAACTTTATGAAGAAAAGAAAACTATTATTTATTTCACTAATATTATCAATAGTTTTGATCCTGACAATCACATCGATTGTTGTTTTTGCTGTGTATACAAAGAGTAGTAGAACTAAACGTGTTATATCATCAACCAAGGATAACGGAATGTTATTCTCATCAAATTATCTAAGTCCAACAGTTGAGAATTCTTTCAATAAAAGGACAATCACAACTCCAGCATCTGATGTTTCTGCAAGTATAAATCTTACTGTATGTAACTATGCACAAGAAAATAGAGGTGAATATCATGATACAAACATCATCTATACACTCTCATTTAAACTCATGTATAAGACCTCTGAAACAACATTCAGAGATGCAACTGCAGGTGATTTAACGAGTGAATCTGTAACGATTAAACTTGTTGGATCAAATACCACTTATACATTAAATAGTTCTACTCTTTCAGTTACTCCATCAAGTGGTGATTTTTATGAGAGAGTACTTACTGGTGGTATTTCATCAACTGATACATATACCATCTCATTTAGTACTGATTTCAATGATGAAGATTCAAAAATATGCTTATTCTTAATCGCAACCCCAGTTGGTAACTACCAAGATATTAAGAGTATGGATGTAGTAATCCACGTAAAGGTTAGAACAGAAGAAGTTGAAACAAGTTGGACAGGTTCCTTAAATGAAACAAAAGCCCCATCAGCTCTTGATGGCTTTAACTATGTAATATCTGGAAATGGTTCTGGAACAATCATTTTAAGCTGGGATCCAACTAAGCTTACAATCAACCAATTCTTTGTCCTTGATATGATTCCATCATCAGGAACAATCAAATCAGGAAGCGTTGATGATGGTGAGGAAATAGTTAACGATGACTGGGTATATGTAAGATTTGATGTAGATTCAAGCGAAGTATCTAGATATGAAATACAATTCTTTAGAGTTAATTCAAGTGTAGAATTTGAAACTCTAGATGATGTTTTAGATGCGATTAATTTTAATTTCGATAGTGCTAGCTAATAGGAAATATAAATATGATGAAAAAGAGATTTAAAGGAATCCAAAAATTAATAACTTTATTAATAACTGCGATTGCGGTATCTTTTGCATTCGTTTTTGGTGTATCTAAAGCATATGCGGCTGATGAGAGAGAAAATGCTGGTAATTATACATTCTATTCAGATGATGCATTTATTAGCTATGCAATAGCGTTTAATAATAACGGATACAATGCATATGATACTATCACCCTAAACCAACTAGATAGTACCTACTGGAATCTTCCAACAGAAGGTAAAGGTTTTACTGGTCTTGGTACAAGTTCAAGACCATTTAGAGGTAAAATCATCATCACAGATTCTGCCGTTAAAGAGTTCTATCTTGAAGCACCACTATTAAACTATGCAACGACTGAAGCTAAAATTGTTAATTCACCTCAAGATGGTGCTCAAACTCAAACAATCACAATTAGAAGAATTAAATCAAACACAAATCCAATCTTAATTGGAACACTAAAATATGCAGAAGGCTATTCAACAAATTTATGTGTAATTAGTGCACATAATGCTATGGATAGTGATAATGAATTCGTATGTAATACTGGTTCTCTAATTGGCACAATAGAAAATAACGCAGATGTCACTGTTTCATTCACAAACAATAATACTCATAACTCTATTAAATCAAATATGTTATCAGCTAATGATATCGGTATGATTGCTGGTACAGTCGGTAATAATGTAACACTTACTATTTCAAGTTTAGGTGGATCAAATACTGACTTTGATATCACAACGACAGGAAATAATAAGGCTGCCGGTGGACTCGTTGGTAGAATGGGTATTGCATCAAGCCTAATTATGCCAGCATCATTCTCATCAATCACAACCGTTAACGCAGTTAATGGATATGCTGGTGGTATAATCGGTTATTCAAATAGTTCTATAGTTAATATTGATCAATCAACTGTAGTAATAAATAAGAATATCACAGGCGGATATTCAACTGGTGGTATTTTTGGTTATTATGAAAATACTGATGGCGCTAAAACATTCGATTTAAAGAATGTTACTATAAGTAACACGTCTCTTATTAAATCTCAAAAAGGAGAAGGTGCAACTGGTGGTATCTTTGGAACATTAATTTCAGATTATAGTATCAATATAACTGACAGTACAGCTAATATCGCTAATGATACTAACTATAAGATAGAAGGAACTATTAATGGAAACAGTTCTTATAAGTCTGGTAGCTTAATCGGTTATTATAGTAACTCAAGTCTTACAAATACATTAAGTATATATAATGAAAAAGTTAACACAAGAGTTAACGCCGGATTAGTAGCTGGTTTAATCGGTAAGATAGACGATTCTAGCCCAGCATATATAGATATTCATAATGTCAGAGTTAAAACTGCATCTGGTGCATTTGATGCAGGTTTAATAAATGATATGGGTAATGCTGGTAGTTTCTTAGATTTATCAAATAGCGTTATCATAAAAGGAAATGTTAAAGATGGTATCGTAGATCTATTAAATGAAGGTGTAATAAGATTTAAAGGTACTACAGATTTAAGTGAAATATCATATGAAGCATCTGCAGCACAGCTTGTTGGGCATCGTGGAAATGGACTAATCTACGCCCTTGGAAGTGGTGGTTTAGAATCTAATTGGATTTATAAGAGAAGATCAAGTAGTCAAGATAATATCTACGTTGATGATATTGGTGACTGGGGTCAAGTCTTAAGAATTGAACCATCATATAACACACTTAATGAATCAGATTTCTTTACAGTAGATGATACTAATCATATTGTAACCCTAGAAGCTCATGTTTCAGATATGGGTGATATCGTATCATTCATTAAGACAGCCCTAAATATTCAATTAAATATTGAAGATAAAGGTGCCTTAAAATTTAGTAGTTCATCAAGAAGTTCGACAATTCTTTCATCTGACCTTTCAATCACCGGTGATATTAATTTAATACATACTGGAATAGTATCACTCCAAAGAGATAATGGTGAAAGTAGAGATAATGGTGAAAGTGGTTTCTATACAGGAACATTTAGTGGCAATGGAAAAACTGTTTATCTTGCGCTTGGTGAAGCATATGGTGTAGTTAATGGTGAGGAAAAAACAGAAGCAAATAACGGATATAACTATTTTGGTACTGTTCATGATCACCATTATATGGGTTTATTCGCAAACACAACTAACGCAACACTTCAAAATATTACTATTGATGGATTTATTTATTCAAAAGCAAGTTCAACCAATTTTGGCCCACTTGCTGCATCAATTAAATCAACATCCGCATCAACAATCTCTAATATCACATCAAAGACTACTATATATTCATATGTTCGTGGTGGAGCTGCGAATGTTGGTGGTGTAATTGGAAGAATAAATGATTCATCAACTGGTACAATATATTTAAGTAATATCAATTATCAAAACAATATCTATGAAGATAGAACAAGTGCAAGTTCAGGTGGTGTAAGATACGGTGGTGTTATTGCATCAATCGACTCATTAAGTACTCTTACAGTTGATCTAGATACAATTGACTTAAAAGGAAAATTTACTAATACATCATCTACAGTATTTAATTCATTTGTATATGGTGGATTAATCGGATTCATTAAACAAGATAGAGGAAATCTACATAGAACAATAAAAATTAAAAACGTTACAGTAAGTAATGACTTTAATGCTACCTATAAGACAACAAGCTCTGGTGCAACTGCATCAATTCTTGGTGGTACATGGCATGATGCACTTGTTTATTTCGGTACAACAAGTTCTAATGGTATAACCATTAATAATAATATTTCATCAATTACTGTTAATTCAGGAAGCTCTAATAGTAGAATGGGTGTTCTCGTTGGAAGAGGTTCAGGTAAGTGGTATGTAAATGATATTAATGTTACAAATCTAACTGTAACATCAAATGTAAGTTCTAAACTTGGCTTTATCGTATATGATGCTTATACAAGTGTTAATTCAGCCTATTCTGGATTATATCTAATTGTAAAGAGAAGTGACTATGATATTTCAAACACAGTCTTCACAGGAACATATTCAACATTTGATGAAATATGTGGAAACTCTATCATCACAACTGATGGTAATATCCTATCAAATGGTCAAGCAATAATATCACTTGAAAATGCAAGTAATGCAAAACTCGCTATGGATGGTTCAAATTGTAACACATATCAAAATGTAACAACTTATGGTATAGAACATAACTCTATTAATTCGTCTACAAGATATAACTATAATGTTGATAATATCTTAAATAAAGAGACAAAGACTAATGCTGATAAGTTCTTTATATGGAGCATTAAATCATATGCTCACTCAACAATTGCGCCACTCTTTACTGGTGGATTTACAAGCACTAATATCACGGGTAGTCTCGATATGGCTGGATATTCGTATTATCCAATCAATATATCAGAAGCAACTATTTCATCAGCATCTATTAAATTTGTGAATTCCTTAATAGAAGCATCAGAAGCGGGAAGTGGAAATACTGATTCAACCGTTCGCTCAACTCATATAGACAATAAATCACAACACTATATGATGCACGAAGGCTTATTCTTAAATGTCACAGGTTCACTTACACTTTCTAATGTTTCATTTAGCGGTGATGTAAGTAACTATGAAGGCGGTTCAGGATTTATTGTAAATGGAAATGTTGGAGGTTTAGAAGCTAATCAAACTGTTGTAAATTTATCTAATATCACTTTAGATGGTGCAAAAGTTAATTTTAAATCAGAAACAACTTATGGTCCTCTTTTAATCAATAAAATTTTAAAGAATTCAACCGTAACATTAGATGGTACTGTTGCATCTGCAAATGGTTATGATAGTTTAACCCTTCCAGTTGCTTCATCATTATTTGGCGATGTTGGAGATACTCTCGCAACTAATATTAGTTTAACTTTCTCTCATCTAAAATTAGAATCAAGAAATACTACTGGTTCAAAATCGCCAACCTATAATACAAATAGGTCTATTTTCTCATGTGCAACTTTATTAAACAGCCTCACTTATATTAATGGCCAAGCTGTTTATAATTTTGAAAGAAGTGAAGACTGGGGAAGTGGTAATCAAGTTACATACGGCTATGAACTTAGTATCGTTGATCCACTAAAAGGTGAATATGCTGGAAAAGAAAACATGTACTATAATGATACAACTTACTATGTTGATCCAACAAGTCCAACTGCCACTTCAGCATATGACTTTAGTAGTGGATATTTAAGATATGTATATACACCATATGATCAAGCAAATAAATACCATGAAGTTCGTGTAAACGTTAAAGACTCAGCTCAAATATCTGGTTGTGGTAAATATAATGATCCATATATCATTGAGACAAACAAAAACTATACTGGTTCAGAATTATTAAACGCTATCGCAAACATCATTAAGGGTACACCTACAAACGGAACTAAGATAACTCTTCCTGAAACCTTAATTACTGATACTAATGCTTGGTGTTCAAGTAAAGGTTCAGATCATCTTTATACCTATAATGGTACAGTATTTGAAAGAACTGATGATTCAAGTAAGACAAAGAGTCTAGCTGAAGTAAGAGCCCATCTTTCAAAAGCTTACTATCTAGTTAAAACTAATATTGTTTTAGACGATGGTTATATTGGCCTTGGTGTATTAGATGCCAATGAAGATACATATATGTTTAGAGGTGTCATCGTTGGACTTAATTCAGGTATTACAATCACTAATAACTCATCAAATCCTTTAGTCTTTGCATCTAATGGATGTGTTATTAAAGATTTAACAGTAGTAGTTAATAAGAATATTGA
>ONMY01000023.1 GCA_900318975.1 uncultured Bacillota bacterium
CAAAGATCAAAGTCTATATCATAGAAATTTACACATAATGTTGGATATCTCGCATCACTATTACCATAACAAAGAACAATCACTAATGGATCATTTGATTTTGGAAGATATATCTTTTTAAGTGTATGATATATTTCATTTGATGAATCGTATTCAAATTCATATAAGTCCAAAAGGTTTGAACTATAAGAATACGATAAATCACTGATTGTTTCATCAGCGTGTACTTTTTTTCCTCCGCTAGTCATTATAGCGATGGAAAAACATAATGCAGCTATTACTATAGCAATAAAAATTTTCTTTTTCATTTTTCATCACCTCGCTATATAAATACTCACGAGGTGCTAAAAAGTTTAAAATTTCTTTTAATTTTTTAATAATTCGTCTAGGGCGTTTAAGATTTTATTCACAGTTTCATAATCTTTAACGACTATTCCACTAGCATTTTTGTGTCCACCACCACCAAAGTTTCTTGCGACTTCGTTGATTGGAATTTCTAAAGATCTTACACGACATCTTATTTCATCAGGCTTATATTCATTAACAAGAACCCAGATAGGATGACCTTCAACATTTGAAAGCGCACCAACCATATTAGATGCTTCATCATATTCAACATTATACTTTTCTCTAATCTCTGGTGTAATAATCGCATATAGAACTCCGTTAGGTGTTGATTCCATATGTTCAAACACATATCCTTTTAGTCTTAATTCTTCTATTGATATTTCATCTAATGTGTTTCTAATTTTAGTTCCATCTACTCCAAAGTCATATAGAAGTCCAATTTTCTTAAATGTATCTCCAGTTACAGATTTATATTTTAAGAATCCTGTATCTGTCATCATACCAGTATATATTGCTTCTAGACCTTTGATGCTTATTTTTCTTCTTGGAAGTTTTAAAAAGAGATCAAATATTATTTCAGCACAAGAACTCTTTTCATCTTCTACAAAGTTTATATAACCAAATGGATTAACATTTGGATGATGATCGATTTTAATGATTTTGCTTGCTTTTTCGATTCTTTTATCATTCGCTCTTGATAATTCTGCATTATCAACAGAAATAACAAGTGCATTTTCGAATTCGCTATCTTCTATTTCATCACATCTACCTAGGAACTTTAGATAATCAACATATTCATAAGATGCTTTTACATCTTTTCCTTTAAAAGTGTGTTTAATCATCTCTCTAAGTCCAATTGCAGAACCTACACAGTCGCCATCAGCTCTAACATGGGTAGTGATGATGATTTTATCATTTTTCTTTATTTCATTTATTATTTGTTTATAAATATTCATATCATTACCCCTTAATTACTTCATTCATCTTATCAACGACTTCCATGTAATCATAGCCAATAGCTATTCTTGCGCCTGATGCAAGTGCATGTCCGCCACCACCATAGCTTTTTGCAACTTCGAGTACTGGAATCTCTTTACTTCTAAACTCACAGTTTACTTCACCAGTGTCCATCTCGGTGAAATTAACAAACATCTCTACTCCTTCAATTCCAGAAAGTAGGTTTATTGTTCCTCTTGATGCAAAACAATCTGAAACATCATATTTTAATCTATCTTCCCTACTTATATATATGTATGCAACTTTTTCTTTTATTTTAAAATTAGATAAGACAAATCCTCTAAAGCGCTTATCAGATTCTTTTTCATCTCTTTGTATAGCGTTATAACAATCAACAATATTTATACCAGTATCAAAAAGAATTGCTGCCATGTTAAATGTATTTGATGTTGTGCCTTTATAAAGGAATCTATTAGAATCTCCAACAATACCAATAAAAAGGGCATTCGCAGATTCGACTGGAATATTAATTTTAGTAGATGTTAAAAATTCAGTCACAAGCTCAGCTGCGCTTGAATAATCTTTTTTTATTATTACATAATCAGCAAAAGGAGCATCATTATCATGATGATCAAGTATTACTATCTTATCTGCGTATTTATAATAATCATTTAGAAGCATGTTTTCACTTGATGCATCAACGATAAATACTAATGAATCTTTGTAGTCATCTACAAAAACGGCATCCATTGCCTTTTTAAAGATATTATGATTATTATCATCACCATCTACTAATACTTTTTTATGTGGAAATGCTTGTTTAAGTGCATAATAAAGACCTAGCTGTGATCCATAAGCATCATAGTCTGGAGATTTATGTCTTATGATTATAATTTTGTCATGCTTTCTTATTTCGTGATATATTTTATTAAACATAAACATCGCCACCTTTCTTTAGGGAAAATATAATATCATGAATAAATTATTTTGTCAAAGATAAAATAATACCATAAATTAAAATAACGCCGTAGTTGGCGTTATTTTATCATTAAATTATTTAGTGTAACCTGGTTTTCCAAGTGCAATAAACATATTTCTCTTATATGCTTCAACACCTTCTTGGTTGAATGGATTTACATTAAGCATATATGCAGAAATTCCACAAGAAACCATAAAGAAATAGAGTAAATATCCAATGTTATATTCATCTAATTCATCAACATTTATTCTTATTTGTGGAACACCGCCAGAAACATGAGCTTCTCTTGTTGCGTTCATTGCAGCTTTATTTACATAGTCAATTGACTTTCCGGCAATGTAATTTAGATTATCTAGATTATCTTTATCAAATGGAATATCGATATCTGATGTTGGGTTTACAACATTAATGCATGTTTCAAATAAGTTTCTTCTACCATCTTGAATATATTGGCCAAGAGAATGAAGATCTGTAGTAAATATTACAGATGCAGGATAAATTCCTTTTCCTTCTTTTCCTTCTGATTCTCCAAATAATTGTTTCCACCATTCAGAAATATATGAAAGGCAAGGTTCGAATGATTCCATTATTTCTATATCATAATTCTTTCTTAAAAGAGCGTTTCTTGTAAGTGCATATTCAAGTGCTTCATTGTTTTCTATTGATTTGAAGTGATTATATGAATCTTTAGCGCCTCTTAATAATTCATCAATGTCAAAGCCCATTGCGCAAATTGGAAGTAGACCAACTGCAGAAAATACTGAGAATCTTCCACCCATATCAGTTGGTACAACGAACATTTCAAAATCATTTTCAAGACCAACTTGTCTTAATGCGCCTTTTTCTTTATCTGTAGTAAAGAATACGTGTTCTTTGAGTTCGTCTTTGAAATATTTTTTCTTAAGTAAGCTATAGAGGAATCTAAAGGCGATTGCTGGTTCTGTAGTTGTTCCACTCTTAGATACAACATTCACACTGAAATCTTTATCCCATAAATAATCTCTAAGTTGTGTTAGATAAGTTGATGAAATTGAGTTACCTGCGAAGATTATTTCAAGACCATTCTTTTCAAAATATGGTGTTAAGGCTTCAATTACCGCTCTTGTGCCAAGATATGATCCACCAATACCAATTACTACTAATACTTCAGATGTTCTTTGGATAGTCTGCGCTGCAGCTTTGATTCTTGCAAATTCTTCTTTATCATAATTTACAGGATAATCATACCAACCTAAAAAATCATTTCCAGGTCCATCTTTCTTCTTTAATGTTTCAAATGCTTTAAGTGCATCTTCCTTTGCGATTTTTAATTCTTCTTCGCTTAAAAATTTATAAGCATCATCAAGTTCAATATTAAACATTATTAGTTCTCCTCTATCGATTCATTTGTTACTTCTAGGTTTTCTTGATCAACATTCACAACTTTTACTACTTCTGGTATTTCTTCTTTAAGTAGGGCTTCAACGCCATCAGATAATGTTTGATCTAGGGCAGCGCAGCCAACACAAGCACCATATAATTTTACATATACAATACCATCTTCATATTTTACAAGTCTTAGATCTCCACCATCCCTTTGAATAAATGGTCTTATTCTATCTAAAACTTGAATTATTTCCATCTCTACGCTTTCTTCATAAGCTTTTTTATCAAACTCTTCATTCATAAATTATTCCTCTTTGATTTCTAAATTTGGATTGAAGTTTGGATTTCTTAAAATATAGTAATTAGAATCAAGAGAACAATATTCATTGATATAATCAGGAATTCTTTTTGAATTTTCTCTTGTGAATCCTTTTAAACGTAAAATTTCTTGGAAATAATCTCCTATAATGAATTCATATTTACCAAGTATTTCAACAAACTTCTTGTTGAAGTCTATGACATTAAATGCATTCTCGTCATCTTTGATTATTTCAAAAGTTCCATAATCGGTTTCAATTGTAGTCATTTAGTTTCCCCCATCAAGAAGTATTATGGTTTCAGCAAGGCATCCTTCGCCCTTACCTATTATACCTCTTTTTTCCATTGTTGTGGCTTTAATAGATACAAATTCTTTTGGAACTTCAAGTAAACTTGAAACCACATCACGCATTGAATCGATGTAAGGGGCAAGTTTTGGTTCTTCAATTAATACCATGGAATCACTATTTACTACTCGATACCCTTTTTCTTTCATCATCTCCACTGTCTTTTTAAGGATGATTTTTGAATCCATACCCTTAGAATCTTCTTCTTTAAAGAATTTTCCAAGATCACCAAGCGCTAATGCACCCATTATAGCTTCTGCGATAGAATGTAGGAGGCAATCAGCATCAGAAATGCCATCAAGACCTTTTTCATATGGAATTTTTATTCCACCAAGGATTAAATCTCTTCCTTCTTTAAATGGATGGAAATCAATTGAATTACCTATGCGTTGCATAAAGAAGTCCCTCTAATAATTTAATATCATATGATGTAGTTGCTTTGATTGAGATATTATCAGTAAACACAAGTTTAACAGAATTTCCACATGCTTTAAAAATACTTGAATCATCTGTAAAACTGAGCCCTTTTTTATTTGCATCTTCATATGCTTCATTAAGCATAGATGTTCTAAAACACTGTGGTGTAATGATAGATGCTAAAGAATGTCTTGAAAAATATTCATCAACATATCCATCTACGATATGGCAAGTGGTATTGTAGACTTTTGTTGCAAGAGTAGCACCACCAGTTTCAGTTGCACTATTTAATAAATTATATACATCTTCTTTATAGATAAGTGGTCTTGCTGAATCGTGAATAATACAATATTCACTATCTATTTTTTTAAGACCATTATATACAGATTGTCCTCTTGTATCTCCGCCAACCACAAAATCAATTTTATTTGATTTTAGTGTTTTAAAGACATTTTTAAAATATAGTTTATCTTTTTCATTTATAACCATAACTACTTTTTTACAATATTCATCTTTTAAAAAGAAATCTAGGCTATAACGGTAAAGTTCGTTAACTCCGTTTATCTTATATAATACTTTATTATATCCAAGAGCCGCTCTTTGGCCTTCGCCTGCAGCAAGTAAGATGCATTCATAAGTTGTCATAATATCCATCCTTCCTATTCACCAAATATCGAATAATTTCTTCTATTTGATTCAATAGCTTCTTCAAGTAATCTAATGCCGAGTTTATAGAGGTTTAGTGAATCAACCGATTTCACACCAGTTACATTTACTATACCAAATTTAGGTCTAACAACATCTTTTATACCAGAAACACTCATTTTGATGTTGTATAACTCTGATTGAGTAGAAGTTACACTTCTATGGAATTCTTCATACGTTCTATAATCATCAATAATCATCACAAATCTAATTCCTGAAATTCTGAAGAATTTATTGATGTTTGGTTGATATAGATTCTTTAAATATCTAATATAGTCATTCATCATTAGGTTTCCGATTTCACGACTATATTTTTCATTGATATCTTTGATGTTTGTAAGCTCAATCGTAATAAAAGTAAATGATTTGTGATCTTCAGTTAATTCTTTTAATACTGGGTACATCTTTTCTTCTGGTTTTAATGAATCAACATCAAAATAAGATGTCTTCTTATAACAGTTGATATCTAGTGGCATGATTGTTGCGATAATGCTTCTTTTTGATTCAACGCCAATAAAATGACCTTTTTCAAGTATCCATGTGCTTATGCCATTCTTAACAATTCGATATTTTATCTCATAAGTCATTTGATGTTTAGACACTCTATCGATTGTCTTAAGATAGTCTTCTCTATCGATATCACTAATTATTTTTGCATGCTCTTCAAGTGAAGTGTTTTGTTTGCCACCAAACACCTCATGGGCATAGTCGCTTAATATTACGTCTTTATTACCATTTTCATAGAAAACGATTCCTTCATTCACAAGTGTAATAGTAGATAAAAATCTTTGTCTTAGTTTTTCTCTATCATCTTTTAATTCTAAATATGTTTTTTCAAGTTCGAAATAATCATATTCAGTAATATTCTTTGTAACCTTTTTAGGCATGAAAAAGAAAGAATAAGAAGTTATTAAAATAGCTACTACTATTCCATAGATCCAAGAATATGGTTTTAATACATCAATAAATACGAATAATAAATATAATAGCGACACAAAAACCCCAACACTTGATACTATTATGTTAGGTTTTTTTCTATATATTATTGAATTAGTGATTGAAAGTAGGAATAAAATCGCTACTAGAGCTATCTCTAAATACATACCGATAGATTATAACACACTTTTAATGATTTTTTACGTAGTTACGTAAAAACTCGTAAACTTTTTGTTTTGGCATTCCAATTACACTATAATAATCGCCTTCTACTCTTTCGATGAATCTTCCAATGTATCCTTGAATTCCATAGGCACCAGCCTTATCGTAAGGTTCACTTGTTTTAGCATATTTTATAATATCTTCATCGCTGATATTACTAAATGTGACTTTACAAGTTGAATGAAAACTTATTCTTTCATCCTTATCAACAAAACAAGCACCGGTTATTACCTCATGAGTTCTATTGGATAGTTTTCTTATCATATCTATACATTCATCTTCATTTTGAGGTTTGCCTAAAACCTTATCATCAAGAAAAACTAAAGTATCAAAACCAAGAACTAAAGAATCTTTATTATTGTTAAATACATCAAGTGCTTTCATGGTTGCGAGTTTTTCAACTAATTCACCATTTGATGAATAAGAATCCACAAATTCAAGCGCATTTGATCCAATAACTCTAAAAGGAAAACCTAGTTCTTCCATCATCTCTATTCTTCTTTCTGATTTAGATGCGAGTATTATATCCATTTTTTGCCTCCTATGTTATTATATCGTAAAATATGCTTTTTAATATAATTATCTTATTTATTATGTTAAAATAAATAAGGTAACTTGTATGAAATTTGAATTGTTTAATGAAAATAAACTAAATAAAATCATCAAAAAAGATGACACATTAGTTGTCTGTGTATCTACAGGCATTGATTCTATGTGTCTTTTTCATTATCTTTATACAAATGGATATAACCTAGTCGTTGCCCATGTAAATCATAAAAAAAGAATTGAATCTGATTTAGAATATGAATATTTAAAAAAGTTGTGTAAAGAAAAAAATATTCCATTTGAAGGAATGGAAATAAAAGAAAATATCACATCTAATTTCCAAGATGAGGCAAGAAAAATTAGATATGATTTCTTTAAAAAAGTCGCAACTAAATATAATACAAAATATATCGCACTTGCTCATCAAGCTGATGATGAACTTGAAACAATTCTAATGAGAATTATAAGAGGAACATCGATAAAAGGCTACTCAGGAATGCAGATGGTAAGTAAATCTGATGAATTTACACTTCTAAGACCACTTCTTGAAACTGAAAGATCTCTGATAGAAAAATACCAAAAAGAATACGGTATTAAATATTTTGAAGATAGTTCAAATAATGAAGACCACTATACAAGAAATATCGTAAGACATAGTGTTATTCCAACACTAAAATCACTCAATCCAAGTATTTTTGATTCAATTAAAAACTATTCTCATGATTTAAAAGAAATGTCTGATTATATCGTTAAAAAATCAAAAGAATTTATCGATAATTATTCAAAAAAGAATATTGATGAAATCATAATTAACTTAAATGATTTCTTAAAACTTGATATCATCGTTCAAAAAGAAGTCATTTTAGAATCGATTAACTATGTTTCTTCTAATTCCGTTGAAATCTACCATAGTAAAACAGAGGAGATTCTAGATCAAATATATTCATCAAATAAAGAATCAAAGATAATTGAAGTGAAGGGCGATATCATCTTTGTAAAAGAATATGATAACCTTGTCTTCACTAAGAAGAAAACAAAGAAAGAAATCGATTTATATTTAGAAAGAGAAGGCGAATATCTGATAGATGGATTTGGCAAAATCGTTTTATCACAAAAAAATCATCTTCTACCCTCTAAAAACTCATATATGTTGTGCTATAATAGTGAAGATGAAATATTCCCAATTCACGTTAGAAACGTGAAGATGGGGGATAAAATAACCTATTCATCGATTACAAAAAAAGTATATGATCTTTTAAAGGAATATAAAGTTCCAAAAAGACTAAGAGAGTTTTATCTTGTCTTTGAACATAATGATGAAATATTCTTCGTTCCAAATATCATTAGAAAAGAAACAGATAAAACTAAGAAAAATAAAATGTATATAACATTTTTGGAGGCAAAAGATGAAAATTGATAAAGCTTGTAAGAAAGTTATTATCTCAGAAGAAAAAATAATGGCTACTTGTAAATCATTAGGTGAAAGAATATCTAAAGACTATGAAGGTGAAGAAGTCACTATGGTAGGTTTATTAAATGGATGCAATCCATTCTTCTCTGATTTAATCAAATTCATTGATCTAGAAGTTGTTGTTGACTACATCAAAGCATCAAGCTATCATGGAACAACAAAATCATCTAATGATGTAAAAATATTAAAAGACCTTGACCTTCCAGTATCAGGAAAAAACGTTATTATTGTTGATGACGTAATTGATACAGGAAACACCATCAAGAAAATTATGGAAATCTTTAAAGTTAAAGGTGCAAAATCTGTAGAAGCTTGTGTTCTTCTTTATAAAGAAACAGGTGATGAAACAAGGTATAATGCAAAATATGTAGGACTTACTATTCCAAATGAATTCGTAATTGGATATGGACTCGACTATCAAGAACATTATAGAAACCTTCCATATATTGGTGTTATAAGTGATGAACTAGTTAAGGGGGAGGATAATTAATGGCTGAAAATAACGAAAACAATCAAGAAAACCAAAACAAAGATAATAATAAACCACAAAAATCAAAGTTCAATTGGGCCAACATCGGTATAATTGCACTAGGACTTCTTGTGATTGTTGCAATTATCTTTTCAGTAAATGGATGTAAGTCATCTTCAAAAGAAGTTACATATAGCGAACTCTATGAAGATATAAAGACAGCACCAGAAAAGATCTATTCAATTGAGATTACTCCTGCAAATGATTCAAGTAAATCAGAAAGCTATATTGTCTATGTGACATTTGAACTTGAAGCAGGAAAGAAACAACGTGAAAGCGAATGGGCATATTTAAATAACGCATACATATATGCAGACTTCATCACAACTGTTCAAGAAATAAAAGAGGCAAATCCAGATGTTAAATATACAGTTTCCTATGAACCTGGTTCATCAGTTAACATCTTAAGTCTTTTATTCTATGTTTTAATGATCGGCGGAACTATTGTATTAATCATAGTTGTAATAAGATCAGTAAGATCATCTCAAAATTCAAATAGTCAAAGTTTTGACTTTACTAAATCTCGTGCTAAATTAAACAAAATGACTACTACTACTTTCAAAGATGTTGCTGGACTTGATGAAGAAAAGGAAGAACTTCAAGAAATAGTAGATTTCTTAAAGAATCCAAAGAAATATACAGACATTGGTGCAAGAGTACCAAAAGGTGTACTACTATATGGTAAACCTGGTACTGGTAAAACACTACTTGCAAGAGCGGTTGCCGGAGAAGCTGGTGTACCATTCTTCTATACAACAGGTTCAGATTTAGTTGAAATGTTCGTAGGTGTTGGTGCAAGCCGTGTTAGAGATATGTTTAAAAATGCTAAGAAGCATGCTCCATCAATTCTCTTTATGGATGAAATTGATGCCATCGGTAGACAAAGAGGAACTGGTCTTGGTGGTGGTAATGATGAAAGAGAACAAACACTAAACCAACTACTAGTTGAAATGGATGGTTTCGGACAAAATTCAGGAATCATCATAATTGCCGCAACAAATAGACCCGATATCCTTGACCCAGCACTTCTTAGACCTGGTAGATTTGATAGACAAATCGATGTATCAACTCCAGATATTAAAGGTAGAGAAGAAATCCTTAAAGTTCATGCAAGAAATAAAAAGATTGCAAGCGATGTAGATTTCAAGCAAGTAGCACATCAAACTCCAGGATTTACTGGTGCAGATCTTGAAAACGTAATGAATGAAAGTGCTCTTCTTGCCGCAAGAGAAAACAAAACTGAAATCGATAATAAACTTATCGCAGAAGCAATCGATAGAGTAATGATGGGTCCTGCAAAGAAATCTAGAGTTATTTCTAAGAAAGAAAAGGAACTTATTGCTTATCATGAAGCAGGTCACTGCGTTATTGGTACACTACTATCTAATGCTGATATCGTTCAAAAAGTTACAATCATTCCTCGTGGCGAAGCTGGTGGATATAACCTGATGGGTCCAAAAGATGAGGAAGTAATAATTTATTCAAAGAATCAATTAATGGAAAGAATCACAGGCTACCTTGGTGGTAGAACTGCTGAAGAATTAATATTTGGTGAAGTTACAACTGGTGCATCAAACGATATGGTTAATGCCACAAGAATCGCAAGAGCAATGGTTACTGAATATGGTATGAGTAAACTCGGTCCAATCACCTATGAACAAAATTCAGGATATGTATTCCTTGGAAGAGATTATTCATCTAATAAGAACTTCTCAGATATTGTTGCCCATGAAATTGATGAAGCAATCAGAGAAATCATTGATGAATGTCATAATAATGCAGCAAAGATTTTAACTGAAAATATGGATAAGCTTAAAAATATCGCTCATTATTTAATGAAAGTTGAAACTCTTCTTAAAGCTGATATCGATGAAATCTTCAAAACAGGTGCACTTAAAAGAGCCGATGAAGAATCAGATTCACTAAAAGAACTTGGAACAAATTCAGATAATCAACAATGAGACTAGATAAATATTTAAAAGTATCACATATCATAAAACGAAGAACAGTCGCTAAAGAAACAGCTGATAAAGATAGAATTATGGTGAATAATAAAGATGCAAAGCCTTCAACAAATGTTAAAGAAGGTGATATAATCGCAATAAAATATGCATCTAAGACTTTAGAAGTTAGAGTTCTATCAACTAATGAACACACATCTAAAAGCGATTCTTCATCAATGTATGAAGTACTAAGAAATGAATAATTTGAAAGGGTATAGAATTAACTATACCCTTTTAAATTATCTATTAAATAAATGTATTGGAAGAAATACATTCTTCTTCTTATATTCTTCAAACCCTTCCTTATATTCTTTTAAATGATTCTCTTCCATTGGTACTGATATAAAGATAAATAATAATGTATTTAGTATTGCGCCTATAATTGAGTACCACATACCAATATTACTTAATATAAATGTTAATGCGACACCATACCAGAACATTATTTCTCCAAAATAATTTGGATGTCTTGAATACTTCCAAAGACCTATATTGATGATCTCTTTATTAGAAGTTCTAACTTCTTTGAATTTTCTCATATCTCTATCTGACACAAGTTCAATTATAGTTGCAAATGTCATTATTAAAAGTCCTATTATATTAAGTGGTTCAAAAGTCATATCATTCATAATATAAAGATAGGCAGGAATAGATGCTAAAAATACAACTATAGTTGGAAACATATGTATTCCAGTAAAACTAACAATTTGATAGAATGGTCCACTCTTTTCTTTTAACATCTTATATCTCCAATCGATATAAGATAAACCATCAAATCCTTTAATGAAATTAATAGTAAGTCTAACTGACCAGAATAGTATAGCAAAAAGATATATAAATGCACCAACACTAAAATTATTGTATTTAATCATGAGTGGTATATAGATAAATACTGTTTGAACACTCCAATAAGGATCATAAATAGATGCACTTCCAACAATAACTCCGACAATAAACACAACTACTGTTGATACAGTATCTGCAAGAAATAGCGCTAATAATTCATCCATTTTTTCATTAAAGAATAATAGATAAGATAATAATCCTGCAATAAATGCAGCAATATAAACAATTAAAAATACCAATAATCCATTAATCTTTTTACGTTTCTCATCAGTCATAAGCTTCGCTCCTTTAGTATAATCTTTTTGTATTATATCATTTTTAATAATAAATGCATTATTTTATAATAAAAGAGACTCTTTAGTTGAGTCTCTTTTTTGTAGATTATTAAACTTTTAAATATTATTCAACGTTAAATGTTATACTGTCATCGCCAAATGGAGATGATGCATTTACTCTAACTTCACCTTGATTATCACATTTTATTATCGCAAGAGCTCTTCCATAATAGGTATCGGTATAGTTATTTAAGTATCCATCAGCATTAAATGGACATGCATGACCAAGCGCAATGAGTGTAGCACCTTCAACACTTACATCTACTCTTCCTCTCTTAAGAGGTTTAAATATACCATTACTATCAGTATATTCAATTCTTACAAATTGAAGATTATTTAGTTTAACACTTTCTTTTTCTTTTATTAATGATAACTTTGTATCAAGACTCGCTGATACTAAAGTGTTTCTATTAATCTCTCGCTTATTATCATCAAGCGCAATTGCCATAATCTTTCCATGATAATATTTGGTATTAAATCTTGCGACAGCGTTCTTTGTTTTCTTAATTCCTACATCTTTACCATTTATTACAAGTTTTACATATTTACTTCTTGAATAAACTTCTACTCTTGCAGGACTTCCATCAAGGTCATCAAAAGACCAAGATGGGATTGCATTGGACATCTTCCAAGCTGATGGAGAATGCTTTTCTTTTGTATTTGATACTGGTACAACTGCAATTTCTGGTTTATCGGAAAGATTAAATGCAACTTTAGTATATAGTGCTTCTCCAAGTTCGTTTCCAATTAAATCAAGTCTTCCAGATCCAGCACTTATCCAACCTTCTCCATGTCTAAAATCAGGTGCATATTCTTTATATTCCCATGAACCTATACCAACTTCACCAAGATAATCTATTCCTGCCCATACTAAATCGCCAATGAATCTCTCATTATCTTTCGCAAGTTCAATAAATTTATAGGCATCTTCACAGAATGTTTCGGATCCCATAATTAGTCTATCTGGGTATTTCTTTAAATCTTTTTTAACTCTAAGTATTCCATAATTATATCCAGCTATATCAGATGCTTTAAAGATTTCTCTTGTTTTAACGTCACATCTATGCATTGTTGCACCAATCTTCATTGTGTGATTTCCAACTAGTCCTGCGATATCGTTAAAGAATTCACTTCCAACTTTCTGTGCTTGATTCTTTTTAGCTTTTTCTTCTGAATATATTCCAAATCCTAAAGAATACATCATATTAAACATGATGTTTATTCCTGCGGTTACAGGACGTGTTCCATCTAAATCATATAGGACTTGTTTCATATCTTTAAAAAGATTAATTCCTTTTTCTTCTGAACTTTCTCCTACTTCATTTCCCAAGGAATACATTATAACTGATGGATGGTTGTAATCTTTTAAGCACATGTCTTTTAAATCTTCTTTGTACCAGTCAGATACATATGATGCATAGTCATACATAGTTTTATGCACATACCACATATCAACGTATTCATCCATCACAAACATTCCTACATCATCACAAGCATCGAGGAATGCTTTTGATTCTGGATTGTGTGCAGATCTTATCGCATTATATCCAGCTTCTTTTAGTTTTTTAACCTTTCTA
>ONMY01000054.1 GCA_900318975.1 uncultured Bacillota bacterium
TAATTTGAAGTTTTCAGTATATTTTAGAACTAATGTATCTTCGGCACCTTCAGTTTGAGCTTTTTCATATTTTTCTTGAGCTAAAGTGAGGTCGATATTGAAGTTTCCTTCATAAGTCTTAAGGTTAATTTCAATATTGAAATTAGTGATTGTGAGATTCTTGAGTTCTTCTTCAGCTTCATTTAATTTATCATTGATTTCTTTTAAAGTTTTAGTTTCGAAATCTTGATAATTTTCATATTCAGAGAGCTCTTCATCTTTTAATGTTTCATAAACACTTGAAAGAGCTGGTTTAACAGTTGTTTCAACTAAACCTTTAATCTTTGCGAGTAATGCATTAAGTTTTGTTGAGTTAACATTGATTTGAACTTTTTCATCTGTGATTGTAACGATATCATCGAATAATGATTCAAATACATCTAAAGAGATTCCAGATTCTTTAACATCCTGTTCAACTTCAGCAGCTGTTTCCATCATCTCTTCCATTCCATCAAGCATATCTCCATCAAGGAATACTTGATCGATAGATTCCATTAATGAAGAACCATTATCTGTATTATCGAATGATGGGAGATCTTTAACCATGAATTCAGCTGAATCTTCAAATCCATTATCTTTCTTTAGATATAATTTACCATCTTGGAGATTAGCTTGAAGATTTAAGTTTGAAGTCTTACCACCCATTGTATAAGAAAGACCACCTTTGAATTCACCAAGAGCATTATTCATATTCGCAACTGTAAAATCTTTAAGTCTAGCTGTGAATTCACCATTTAATGTAAATCCATAAAGACTAGACATGAAGTTTTTAGGATCTGGTTTAGTTACAGAATATTTTGTTGAATCAGAAGACCAAGTGTCTTTAGCAGTAATGCCAGCTGAGAATGTGAGTTTATGAGATAGATTTGGAGCTGATTCAGTACTATTAATTGTATTAATTACTTCTCTTATAATTGATACGAGTTCACTCTTATCTAAATCAACTGGTAACTCATCTGACTTAAATTCATAAGCTTCAGCTCCAACAAGTAATATTGGAGATTCGCCTTCAGTGTTAACTGTTACAGATACATTTTGTCCATCTTTAACGAAATAAGTTTCATTTGAATCATTTAATAAAAGATAATACTTTTCGCCATCGATTGTAATAGTTGTATCTCTTAACACTACATCTTTATTATGAAGTAAAAGGAATGTGTATACGCCTTGAACATCAGCTGGTTGAACTGAAGCTCTTGCCTTAGTAAATGTACCAAAGTCAGCGAATACAACGTTTGAAGCATTAAATTTTACTTCTTTTATTTCTTGTTTTAAGCCAACTAAAACGACAAGTTTGTTTTCAAGTCTATAAAGCTTATAGTTTACACCATCAAAGACAATAGATGAGCTATCAGCTTCAAGACCCTTGCCATTTAGCATGTATACACCTTGATAAGATGCATCTAGATTTGTAACAGGTACTAAATCATCTTTTAAGTTTTTAGTTGTAGTTTGATTATTAGCTATTGTTGTTGTTTGATTATTTACTGTAGTTGTTGTTTTATCTTTTCTACATGCTGCTAGAGAAAAAGATAATAAAACCAGTAAAATAATTACAAATACTTTTTTCATAATTATACTTCTCCTTATAATTTTTTATAATAAAATTATATCACTCAAAGTGTTAATAGACAATTATTATGCGTGCATAATAATCCTATTTATAAAAATAATGTGTATATTTATTCATATCTTTATTTAATAAAAAAGGCTATTAACGCAAACGTTTTAGCCTTTAAATTATATTTTTAATAATGATATTAAAAGTGAATTATTTTATGATTCGATATCATTTGTGACTTTTTCACCATCAACATCAACATATTGTCTAACAATTTCACTACCACCATTTGAATCAAAAGAAACTAAATATTGAGTTTTGATTTTCGGTTAAAGTGTTATTTTGCACTCTATTACAGCCAGAAAGAAATGACAAGATAAATATAACTGGAATTATAAATGTTAGTCTTCTCATGTTTAGTGCCTCGCTTTTTAGAAAATTCCTAAACCCATTAAAGTAGATTTTTGATAATATAAATTGTTATCAAGTATATTTGATATTTCATCATCAGATAGATAAAATTCATTAAAGTATTCTGAAAAATCATTTACATAAGGATAGATGCCATAGTATTGTATCAAATCATAATTAGACATACAACCTGATTCACCAGTAAGTACGTATCCTCCTTCTCGATATTCAATAAAGTTTAATACTACCATATGATTTGATGCTTCTTCTATGTTCTTTTTGAATTCTCTAGCACCCTCTATATTGCTCCAAACTGCCATATCAATATGAATTAGGGTTTTTGGGGTTTTATTTCCATCACTATCATATTCAAAAATCTCATACCCATATTCTTCTAGTTTCAAAAATGCTTTATTAAATAATTCTCTTGCCTTTTGAGGATTATACCAGCCATCAAATCCGATAGATGTTTTGCTTTCTTCATCAAAGACTTTTATTTCAAATCCATCAGCATCGAGGATATCTTGAACAATCTTAGCATAATATGTACCTTTAGTATATGTAATGCTTTTATCTTCGATTTGTATTGTAGTATCACTAGGCAACACGTTAAAACTATTTAATGTGTAAGTGTTAATGATTGAATTGTCTATTAACTCTTGTTCTGTTGTATTAGAATAAAAGTATGATCGATTTAGTGAATAAAGTATTGCGAGCCTAAAGTCTTTTTCTAGTAAAGCTGCCTTCGCAAGTTCTTTTTGATTATCATTTTTTTGTGATTTAGTATATGTGTCAAATGAACTCGAATAAGCATATCTATTCAAGTTTAGCATAGAGATATATGTGGTTTTACTGATGCTATATGGATATGCAAATAAATCGAACCACGATTCATTTGTATTATTATATAATGTGGTTTTTGCCTTTTCTATTGTAGTTTCGTTTAATGTGCATTCAGCATAATTATTAGTCATTAAATTATCGAATGTATTAGACTCATCTTTAGTTTGCTCAAGGGGATATAAATCATAAACTATTCTTTCAATATTTATATTATCTTTATTCCAGTATTTTGGATTTTTCTTTAAGACAAGTTGCTCAGTTGTATAACTCTCAACGATATATGGACCACAATAAGCGACCTTTTGATAACCGTAAAGCCCATAACCATATTCACAGTCTTCAGAGTATTCACTGCCAAACTTTCCACCATGACTTTCATAGTAGTCTTTTGGAAGTGGTGCAAACATTAAATAAGTGAGATGCGTTAGAAAATCATCATTTGTCTCAACTAAAGTTATCTCTAATGTTTTATCATTGATAGCTTTAATTCCTAGATGAGAGATTGTCTTATCCTCGGCTTCGAAATATTCTTTTTGATTAACGATTAGATTTAAATTATTTGTATTAATTTCGTTATCAGCATCCATATAATGAACAAAACCATATACAAAATCCTCGGCTTTTACTTCACCGATTATATTTCCTTTATAATCAACCCATTTAACTCCATCTTTTATTTTTATTGTATATTTAAGACCATCTTCAGAAATTGTAGGCATTCCGTCTGCGAGTTGAGGTTTAATCACGCCTTCGATATCATATTCATAAAGACCGTCAAATGTATTATATAGATATTCATTTGTTTTTAATCTTCCATTGAAGATATCAAAACTATTGCATTTATTTCTTACATAATCTCTATACGTTGTAGAAAGTGTTAGATTATTATTAAAGACCCATTCCTTTGCCTTTGCCTCATAGTTTCCACTTCCCTTATACTCTTTAAATAACTGATTCAGTTCATTGACTTCAGTTTTTGTTAAAGGGCGTTCGTTAACAACCAGTGCTTGATGAACTCTATTTTTATCAGTTCCAACTTGAACTGCAGTTATTGTATTTGGAATTACTCTTGATATTTTATATTTAGATTCATTTGTTGCCATTGGGACAAATGTTCCTGTCTCTAAGAGTTTTGCTTCCGTTACAGCCATTAGTGCTAATCTTTTGGCTAAGTCTTCTGTTTCAGTCAATGTTTCTTGATATATTGATCTAAAATCAGAAAAAACATCTAAATAAATATCTTTTGATTCATTCAAATATGTTACATAATCAGGAAGATATATATGATATTTTTTAAAAGAGTCATATATTAAATATGTAATATCGTTGCATATTATTCTTTTGCCATAATATGATTTAGGAATGTCTTTATTTTTTAAGAATTGAGTGATGACACTACTTTCTCCCTTGAAATAAATATACTGTAAATCAGTAAATCTCTCGTATTGAAATAGATAGTCAAGAGCATTTTCTGAAACTTCGATTTTATTTAAATAATTACAATTATAAATAGAATCATTATCAATAGATGTCACGCTACTAGGTATTACAATTTTTTCAAGACCAGCTAAATTACTAAATGCATAAGCTTTTATTGTTTTTATTCCGCTAGGTATTCCTATTTCACGACTATAGGCTACTACAGAATCAAAGGCATAAGAATTTATTTCACTGACTAAAATTCCATTATAAGAATTAGGTATTGCATGCTTGTAGCTTACCAAATCTCCTACAAGTGAAATTGAATACGTATTATCGTTTAGAAGCATAAATACCATGGCATATTCGCTAGAAAATTGAGGAGCACATCCTATTCTTATTTCTTTAGACCCGCTTGGATTTATATACATAATTCCGTTATCATCAAAAATAACTTTTATATTACTAGTGATATTGTTATCGCCTAAAATATCTCCTAAATAGTATAATTTTAAATCCTTATATCCATTAGCAATTCTACATGTTAAAAATTTATCAGTTGATATTTCGAATACTATCTCTCCGTTTTCAACTCTTTCCATAGCTTTATCGAAAGTATCGCTTTGATAATAATACGCTTTGATAATATTATATATTCCGTTTTTGTTACTATTTTCATAAATATTTATAGTTGTTGTTTCGTTAACATCATTTGTGGTAGTTATATTGTCAGTTTTTTTGCATCCAACTAATAAGAACATAAGAATGATTAACAATACTATGCATATCTTTTTCATTTTTTAGCCCTCGCTTCTTTTAAATTTGGTTTGAAAACAGTTTAAATCTTTTAGTTATTAAAAAGTAAAACTCGCAACATCTTGCGAGTTTTTATTACTTAATTAAGATTTTTGCCATCTTTGAACGCTGTTCCAACTCTTTCAGTTACTTTATAGTAACCATAAGTGAATGGATCATAGGCAATAGTATCAAGCGATGAAACATCTACCTTTCCATCTTTTATACATGATTCATCAACAGTAGTTCTTAAGACTTTTGCGATTACACCAACACCAGTTTTATCACTTTGAAATTCCACAAATTCACATTCCATTGCAAGTTTAAATTCGTTGATTATTGGAGCATCAACTAAATCTGATTTAGTATAAGTTAAACCTGTTTTTTTGAATTTGTTTTTAACACTATTTCCGCTAACTATTCCAAAATAGTCAGCTTCTTTAATATGCGCTTCATCTGCAATATGAACAACAAGTGATTTAGTTCTTTTGATGTTTTCTACTGTTTTATGTTCTTCTGCAAGATTTAGTGCTAAATATCCATAGTTTTGTGGCATTCCCCAGGCTGCATTCATAGCATTGACAGTTCCATCTTCATTGAATGTCGAAATGATTAAAACAGGCATTGGGAAAATAGCTTCTTTTGTTTTGATTTCAACTTTCATAATTATTCTGTAGTTTTCTCCTCAAGTGGTTTAGCAGCAGAATAGAGATAACCCTGATAGAAATCACAACCGATCTTATGGAGCGCTTCTTTTGCTTCTTCGTTTTCTACAAATTCTGCAATAATTGTTAAAGCGAGAGATTTTGCAAGTTCAGTAACTGATGAGATGATTTCTCTACAGTTTGGTGAAGTCGCAACACCTTTAACAAGGACACCATCAATTTTGATGATATCAAATAGATTGTATTTAAGATAATTGATTGAAGTTTGTCCCATTGAGAAATCATCAATCGCAAGGGTTAGACCCATAGCATGTAAATCATTAAGTGACTTAAATGTATTACCATCAAGTGTAAATGCTTCTTTTTCAGTTACTTCAAGACAGATATTGTTTTCTTTGAAATTATGAATCTTATCTTGTTCTCTCATGAAATCAACAAATGCTTCAGTAACGATTGTTGTACCAGTTGTATTTATTGAAATCTTTATTCCCTTACCATACTTCTTATAGATTTCTTCTTTTTCGTTTAATACTTTTTCAATGATTGCTTTTTCAAGTGTTGGAAGTAAATCACACTCAGTTACAAGTTTAACTACAATTGGTGGATAAAGATATCCGTAATTTTTATGTTTCCATCTAAGTAGTGCTTCAACACCTATGCATTCATTTTGATAGTTATATTGTGGTTGATAGAATATATAGAGATTCTTTAATAGATCATGCCTTAAATCAGCTGCAAGTTCTTTTGCGAATTCACCATATTTACTATTCATTTCGATAATCTTTTCATTTTGGAGATTTTGTTCATTTTCTTTATAGTATTTAATGAAATCCTCAAAATTCTTTTGACTATCACGAATTGATTGTTTATCGAGCATTCTTATGAATGGGAAATAAATTGCAGTACCTACTAAAATATTAACTAATTGAAGGAGCGATCCAGCAATTGAACCAGTTGCAAAGTATCCTCCGATAAATACTGGAGTAGTCCACTCAATACTATTTGTAATAATTGGAACAAGTCCTACTGAACATGCAAAATATGAAATAGAATAACAAACTAGTGGAACTGTTAGGAATGGTATTAGCATAATTGGGTTAAAGATTATTGGAAGACCGAATACCATTAGTTCATTGATATTAAAGATCATTGGGAATGCAGCAGTATATCCAAGACCTTTTCTTGCAGAATTCCTTGAAAAGATAAGAATCGCAATTAAAAGACAAATTGTTGCACCGCATCCGCCCATAAGAACAAAGCAATCAAAGAATTGTTTTGATAGGATATGTGTTGGAGCTTCTCCTGCTAAAACTTGAGCTTGATTAAGTTCAAGTCCTGGTGCAAAGAATTCTTGCATAACACCTTCTAAGGCATCAGAACCATGAACACCAAAGAACCAAAGAACTGATGATAATAGTACAAAGAAGAATCCTTTGAAGAAGCCAACCTCTCCAACTGAGAATAGTCCATTTAATAATGAGATATATAAATTATGGAATGATTCTTCATTAAATATTGTAATAATAATTAGATTTAATAAACCAAATGTGATTGCGACAAGAACGATAGGGAAAAGAGTTGATAACATTTTATTAAATTCACTGTCAGCACCACTCGTTAAAACATATTTTCCTTTTTTATTGATAAGTTCAAAGAATTTAGTATAAAGAGCTGAAGCACCAAGACCTGCGATTATTGCAAGGAGCATTGATTTTGGTCCCATTTCAGAAAGACCAAAATCTGGAAGTAGTGCACCAGATAAAATAAAGAATGATAATACAGATACAAATAATGCTCCACCATGAACAACTTCTTGGTTCTTTTGTATCTTCATATATGACCTACTGATTGATAGTGTCATATATACAGATAAGACTCCAAATGTTGCACTGTATACAAAATCAAATAATGTTAATAGGAAACCATTTCCGAAAGATGTGATAAATGTTTGATAGGCTGGGACAGGGAATGTTTTAAGAATTAATGCAAATGCACCAATTATTAAAACAGGTATCATATTCACAAGACCATCTCTAATTGATCTAATTAAATTAGATTGTTGGAATTTGCTCGCTAGATTTAATAGCTTATTACTCTTTTCCATATTATAACTCCAATAATTGTATCTATCGATTTTTACCGATAATATTTTAATTGATACACAATTAAAAAGCAATAAAAACATTTTCTAAAAAATCATAAAATTTTATAGTTTAATGAATAATTAAATAATATTCATTACGTACTCATAAATTGATTCAACATAGACAAGCACAACTGCACCAATTCCAATGACAGGTATAAAGATATCTATAGAAAGTTTTTTCTTTTCAATTACTTCTTCCAGAGTTTTATAAAAGTGGTGTTATTATTTTAATTAATGAGCAAAGTCTTCTAGTAGAGCCTTTTTGAACATAATTTTGAGGTACTTTTTCTGATACATCTATCATTTCTATAAAATCATCATAAATATCTTTTAAACAGCTATTTTTATAGATTAGAGATGCACATTCAAAGTGGTGAACTAAACTTCTAAAATCAAAATTAATAGTACCAACCATTGCAAGAGTTTTATCAGCAATAATTGTCTTCATATGATTAAATCCTGGAGTATATCTATAAATATTAACACCAGCATCTAATAAAAATCTAAAATTCGATTCAGCAACCTTATAAACGAGTTTCTTATCAGGAATACCTGGAACTATTAAATGCACTTTAACACCTCTTAAACTTGCATTTCTAAGGGCATCTAATAATTCGTAGGTTGGAATTAAATAAGGTGTTGAAATAAATACTTCTTCTTGAGCATAATTTAAGATGTTGATATAAGTTTGCTCACCTATTAAAGCATCATCAATACCGCCAGGTCCATCACCAAATGACATTACATAGCCATCTTCTTCAACGTATTTATGATAATCATGCTTTAAGTATTTATTGTAATCACTGACTTCCTCTGCTGATAAGTCATAGTTTTGAAGGAAGATTGTGATTAAATCGTTAATTCCGCTTCCCTCAATCTTAACCATTGTATCTTTCCAGTAACCAAATCTTTCGATGACATTTCCATATTCATCCGCAAGATTCATACCGCCAGTAAATGCCATATCGTGGTCAATTATAACTATTTTTCTATGGTCTCTGTTATTGTAGATTCCAGAAAGTATCGGTCTAAATGGATGAAATTTAAAGCACTTTATTCCATATTCTCTTAATATCTTTGGAGTTTTTGATGATATTGTACCAGAACATCCCATATCATCGTATATGAGTCTTACTTCAACTCCAGATTTTGCTTTCTCGATTAAGATTTCTTTTATTTCATCCCAGTATTTTCCATCAGAAATAATAAAGAATTCCATAAAGATAAGTTCTTTTGCATTTTTAAGTGATTCAATTAGGTGAGGGAAGAAATCTTCACCTCTTTTAAAATATGTGATTTTGCATCTTCTGTGTGGACCTAGCTTAGTTACACTATTTAAATATTTAAATGGACCAATTGCATCATCTAGTCCTTCTTTATCGTGTTCGCTTAATCTAAAATGAGCATTATAGGCATTTTTAGATGCCGTAATTATAATTTTATCTTTTTTCCTAAGTCCATGATTGCCAAATATGATAAACATTAAAGAAAAGAAAAAAGGTAAAAGGAGCATTCCAACAATCCATGGGATTTTAAATTCAGGATCTTCTTGTTTATTGATGATTTTAAAGAAGATAATAAGTGCAACTATAAATCCAACGAGCCTTAAGAATAGATATATTAAGGTTGCGATTAATGCGACCTCTTCTGAACTTTCTTCCATGTTAATGATATTAGAAATTATTGTATCAAGTCCAAACTGTAAGACTAAAAGTATAATTAATTCAACTAAAAGCAAGAATATAAATAACAAATAACCTGAAAATAGGTTTCTAATAAACTTCTTCATTTTAACTCCTATTAA
>ONMY01000167.1 GCA_900318975.1 uncultured Bacillota bacterium
GCGAACTCTAATGCATTCTGTGGTGAAATAATTGGCTATACTACTCCAAGATGGATAGTAACTATGTACATCGTTGATGCAGTAGTACTCGCAGGACTCGCTCTATGGGGTACAATCGTTATTATCAAGTTTAAGAAGACTGCATAATAATATAAATTAAATGTAAAAAACGTCATGTGTTTAACACATGACGTTTTAATTTACCTTTTTTATTATTTTGTATGTCTTCTATTTTTTCTTAAATTGATGATATAAATGATTGTTGGAGACAAAACTACATTAAGTAAAAATTCAACAATAAAGTTTATACCAATCACAAGAAGAAGCAAAACAACATATACATTAGTATAATTCTCAGATACTAAAGACTCTAAGAACGGTCTAAATATTGTGAGTGCTGCAATAGAGAAGAGCCCTGTATTAATAATTGGTACAAGAAGCGCTGCTAGAACTATTCCAAGTTTATAATTTGATTTTTCAAATATTCTATATACATATCCTGATACTAGTCCTGCAAGCCCAGTTTTTAAAAGACATGTGATAATTGTACCTATCACTGTTAAAGGCATAAATATCGCAATTGTCGATGGAGATAGTATTACGATAAGTCCATTCACAAGGCCTAAAAAGAATCCTACAAGAGGTCCATAAAGAATTGCCCCAATAATAATTGGTAGAAGTGATAGATTGATTGATACAGATCCTATTGTAATATAGTTAGATAATATTTGAAGGACAACTAAAATTGCTGTTAGTATTGCTGTTCCAATTAATTTTTGAGTTTTAATATCTTTCATAAGAGCACCTCTTTTTAATACAAGATATTATACCATAATAGAAAAAAACATTTTTATTTATTTTAAATTTTTTTATTTATTGGATATATTTAAAAACACATAATAAATACAAAAAAATATATTTTATTATGGTATAATTAAAATATAAAAGAAATAAACATGAGGAGATAAGAATGAATAATATTCCAAAAATTAAGGTGGGAATCGTTGCTGTAAGCCGCGATTGTTTTCCAGAAAGTCTATCAGTATCAAGAAGAGAAGCATTAGTAAAAGCATATACTAAATCATTTTCTAAAACTGATATTTATGAATGTCCAATATGCATTGTAGAAAGTGAAATTCAAGCAATGGAAGCATTAAAAGATGTTAATAAACATGGATGTAATGCTCTTTGCGTATATCTTGGTAATTTTGGCCCAGAGATATCTGAAACTATGCTTGCACAAGAGTTTAATGGACCTGTAATGTTCTGTGCTGCAGCTGAAGAATCAAGCGATAAACTTGTAGGAGATAGAGGTGATGCATTCTGTGGAATGCTCAATGCAAGCTATAATTTAAAACTTAGAAATGTTAAAGCATATATTCCAGAATACCCCGTTGGTGATGCAACTTACTGCGCTAATTTAATTCATGAATTCTTACCAATCGCAAGAGCAATCGTTGGACTAAAGAACTTAAAGATTATTACATTTGGTCCAAGACCAATGAATTTTATGGCATGTAATGCTCCAATTAAACAATTATACAATTTAGGTGTTGAGATTGAAGAAAACTCAGAACTTGATTTATTTGAATCATTTAATAAACATGAAAATGATCCAAGGATCCCTGAAGTTGTATCTGATATGGCAAAAGAACTTGGAAAAGGAAATAAAAAGCCTGAAATATTAAATAAGCTTGCTCAATATGAATTAACTTTACTTGACTGGGTAGAGGCACATAAGGGTGCAAAAGAATATGTAGCACTCGCAGGAAAATGTTGGCCTGCATTCCAAACACAATTTGGTTGTGTTCCATGCTACGTTAATAGTAGACTAACTGGAAGAGGAATTCCAGTATCTTGTGAAGTCGATATCTATGGAACATTATCTGAATTTATTGGCGAATGTGTAAGTGAAGATATCGTAACCCTACTAGATATCAACAACACAGTTCCATATGATATGTATAAGAGCGATATTGAGGGTAAATTCAATTATAATTTCCATGATACATTTATGGGATTCCATTGTGGTAATACTTGCAGTAAAAAACTCTGTAATCCAACAATGAAGAACCAAATGATTATGGCAAGAAGCCTACCTGAGGAAGTTACTAATGGTACTTTAGAAGGTGATATCGTTCCAGGTGATATCACATTCTTCCGTCTCCAATCAACTAGTGATAACCATCTTTATGCATATGTTGCAGAAGGAGAAGTTCTCCCAGTTCCAACAAAGAGTTTTGGCTCAATTGGTGTATTCGCAATTCATGAAATGGGAAGATTCTATCGTCATGCTCTAATTGAAAATGGATTCCCTCATCATGGAGCTGTTCAATTTGGACACTATGGAAAAGAACTCTTTGAAGTATTTAAATATTTAGGTGTTGAAAAATTATTATATAATCAACCAAAAGAAGAAAGATATCCATCGGAGAACCCATTTTAGTTTATGAAAATATATAGTGTATATGATAAAGAATTTAGGGAATTTGGTGAAGTACTTGAACATGGTGATTTTACTGAACTTTTAAAAGTTCTAAGTACTAAACCATCTCCACTTGATGGTACAATTTACGTTCCATCTGATAAAGACTTAGAATCATGTAAAGAAAAAGAAAATATCGAAATAAATGCATTTGGTGGAATGCCAATTCAAATCGGATATTGTAATGGCACAAATCAAATGTTAAATTGTCTTGAATATCATAAAAATTCAGAAATAAACATTGTAGAATCAGATACAGTACTCCTTCTTGGAAAACTTCAAGATGTTTTGGATGGTAAGTATGATACATCACTTGTTAAAGCTTTTATGGTTCCAAAAGGAGTAGGTGTTGAATTATATGAAACAAGCCTTCATTATGCTCCATGTAAAGCTGATGGCAATTTTAGAGTAATTGTCGTTCTTCCAAAAGGAACAAATTTAGAAAAGCCAGAAGGTGCAAAGTGTCCTAAACTTTATGCAAAAAACAAATGGTTACTCGCTCATCCTGATTCAAATGAAGCTAAAAATGGCGCATACATTGGTTTAACTGGTGAAAATTTAAAGGTAGAATAATATGTTATATATTGGAATTGATCTTGGTACAAGTTCAACAAAAGCTCTCCTCACAAATGAAAAGGGAGAAATAATTAAGAGTTCTTCAAGATCTTATGGTATTTCATATCCAAACCCAGGTTGGACTGAACAAAATCCAAGCGACTGGGTAAAAGCCTTAATTGAAATATTAAAAGATCTATCAAAAGACCACGAGGATGAGATTAATGGAATCTCTTTTGGCGGTCAAATGCACGGACTTGTTGTTCTTGATAAAGATGATAATGTTATAAGACCATGTATATTATGGAATGATGGAAGAACTGAAGCTGAAACAGAATATCTAAACGAAGTAATTGGAAAAGATAATTTATCTAAATATACAGGAAATATAGCTTTTGCTGGTTTTACACTTCCAAAGATTCTTTGGATGAAAAACCACGAGAAAGAAAACTTTGATAAAATATCTAAAATAATGCTTCCAAAAGATTATCTAGCATATTATCTATCTGGTGTTCATGCAACCGATTATTCGGATGCATCTGGAATGCTCCTATTAGATGTTGAACATCGTTCATATAGTAAAGAAATGCTTGAAATTGCTGGAATTAGTGAATCAATGCTTCCAAAATTATATGAAAGTTATGATGTTATTGGAACTTTAAAAGAATCTATCAAAAAAGAACTCAATCTTAAAAGAGATGTTAATATTGTAATTGGTGCTGGAGACAATGCTGCTGCTGCAGTTGGAACTGGCACAGTAGGAAATAATAAATGCAATATTTCTCTTGGCACAAGTGGAACAATTTTCATTACATCTGATAAATATAGTGTAGATAAGAAGAATTCTCTTCATTCGTTCTGCCATGCAGATGGTGGATATCATCTAATGGGATGTATATTATCTGCTGCAAGCTGTAATGGATGGTGGCTAAATAAGATTTTAAATAGAACTGATTTTGATTATCATAACACTGAAATGTCTAATGTAGATATCAATAATGGTGTTTTCTTTTTACCTTATCTATCAGGCGAGAGAAGTCCTCATAACGATGTAAATATTCGAGGAGCATTCCTAGGACTATCTCATACAACAACTGAAGCTATGATGGGACGTGCTGTCCTTGAAGGTGTTGCGTTTGCCTTAAGAGACTGCTTAGAGGTTGCAAAACAAAACGGTGTTAATATTACATCCACAAAACTTTGTGGTGGTGGATCTAAAACAACCCTTTGGATTTCTATTATTGCAAATGTCTTAAATGTTCCAGTTGAAATACCTTATGTTGAAGAAGGACCATCCTATGGTGCAGCAATTCTTGCGATGGTAGGATCAAAAGAATATCCTGATATTATTTCTGCGACTAACGCTATAATTAAAACAAAAGAAATAATATACCCAGATAGCAAGCAGGTATCTATCTACGAAGAAAAATATAATAAATTTAGAAAGATATATCCTAAGTTAAAAGGCTTATTATAACACTCATAAATCACCATTTAAGGTTTAACCGAAAATGGTGATTTATATTTTAAAATATAAAAATACTTTATTATGAAAGTAAATGTAAAAAGCATGTGATATAATTAAACTAAAGGAAGAATTATTAATGTCTAGTATTTCCAAAATTGATCGAATCATAAAAGAAATCAATAGTTCATTTGAAGTAAGAGAAGATAATGGTCTTTTATTTCTTGATGGAAAAACTGATAATTATGATGAAATAGTTCTTGCAGGAAGAGAAGCTGTCACATCTGATCATTATGGCGTAATAAATGATATTAGATTAGAGGGCGAAAAAGAAATAGAAGAGAATGATGAAATATTAGATTATTCTCTTGATAACCTCCATGTAGACTGTCTCGTTATTGGTGGTGGGGTAATTGGTAGTGCTATATTAAGAGAATTATCTAAATATAAATTAAATTCCATTTTAATAGATAAAGAATCAGACATCATAGAACATCAATCTGGAAATTCTAATGGAATAATAGATTCTGGTTTAACAATTAAAAGTAAAACCCTAAAGGCTTTATATACAGTTAGAGGAAATAAGATGTTTGATAAACTTTCAGAAGAACTTGAAGTTCCTTTTGAAAGAAACGGACATTTAATCCTTCTTAAAAATAGATTTGAAAAGATTTTTTATTCAAAACTATTTGTAAATGCAAAAAAACGTCATATTCCTGGCATAAAACTAATTAATAGAAAGACATTATTATCAATAGAAAGTGAAGCACCTAAGTGGGCTAATTATGCAATCTATATTCCATCAGGTGGTTCAATAAATCCATATAAATTCACAATTGCACTTGCTGAAAATGCTGTTGAAAATGGAGCATTAGTATTCTTAAATACTAAATGTTTATCTATGGATGTTTCTAATAATATAATAAAATCAGTTAAAACAAATAGAGGTACAATCTTCCCTAAGGTTGTAATTAATGCAACTGGTATTTATTCAGATAAAATTGCTGAAATGGCAAAAGATAGAACATTTACAATTCATCCTGTTAAATCTACAAACCTAGTTCTTGATAAAAAAGTCTCATATATTGCAGAAAAAACATCATTTATAAAATCTCCAATAACTGTCATTAGAGATGAAAACGACACCAAAAAAGTTGGTGTTATTAGAGGTGTTAGAAAGCTTTTAAAACAAGAAAGAAAGTATATGTATGAAGAATTATCTACAATTCATTCAACTAGCGGTAATGTCATTATTGGCCCTGCAATAATAGAAACACCAAAAAGAGAAGATTATAGCAGTGATGTAAGCATAATTTCACAAATCATCGAAGAACAAAGAAAAGTATCACCAAAATTAAAAAAATCAGATGTCATATCTTATTATAGTGCAACAAGGGCATCGACATATGAAGATGATTTCGTTATCAGAAAAGGAATCTTTACTGAAAATATCTTTGAAGCATGTGGTATTGATTATCCAGGCTTAACCGCATCTCCAGCAATAGGAGAAGATATAGCGTCTATGGTAATTAATTATTTAAAAGAAAAAGGATATAAGATTCTTCCAAATAAATTATTTAATCCTCATCATTCTTCAATTAAGCCAATCAAAGATTATCCAAGATCACTTAGGGATAAACTCATAAAATCAAATCCTAAATATGGAATAATTGTCTGCAAGTGTGAGGAGATATCCTTAGGCGAAATTGAAAGCTGTCTATCATCACCTATCCCTGTTTATACACTAGATGCCATTAAAAAACGTATAGGGGCAGGAAGCGGAAAATGCCAAGGTTCAATCTGTTCACCACTTATTCAAGATGCTATCGCAAGAAAGAAAAGAACTAGTATTTTAAATATTAAAAAATCAAGCAACGAATCAGTTGTTTTATTTGAAAAAATAGAGGACAACAAGCATGAATAAAGATATTTTAATCGTTGGTGGTGGAATATCTGGCATCTATTCTGCCATTGAGGCATCTAATAAAACATCAAATATCCTCCTAGTTGAAAGCGAGAGGGAACTTGGTGGTCTTTTAAGAAAACTTAAAGGATGTGAGTTAATCTTTGATTCTAATAAAACATCTAGCACAGAATACTTAAGAACACTAGTTGATAAGGTTAATAAAACTGGTATTGAAATATGGAAGGAATCATATGTATCAAACATTTTAAAAGAAGATACGCTTTTTAGTGTTGATATCATCACTAAAGATGGAATTAAAAATGTTAAGACAAAATCTATAATTATTGCATCAGGATTTCACGAAAAAACAAGAAATCAATCATTTATTCCTGGCTCAAATCCTTCTGGAATATTTACATCAAGTGCTATTCTATATTACGTAAATGTTTTAGGCTATCTTCCAACTAAAACTTGTGTTTTTTATGGTTCAACTGACCTCTCACTTTACGCAATAGAAAGTTTAATTAAAGCTAATGTTAATGTGATTGGAGTTTTTGATGATAGAGAAAATCCATCTTGCTTAAACAAAAATACCGAAGATAAACTTAATAAATACAATATCCCCCTATATTTATCTTATACAGTGACAGACGTAATTGGAAAAGATAGAGTAGAGGCAATTGAATTTTCCAAGATTAAAAACGGAATAATAGATGAAAATGAAAAAATAAGAATCGATTGTGATTCTTTAATCATATCTCAAGGTTATATTCCTGAATGCAAGCTAATAGAATCTTTAAATGCAAAGATGTCGCTTTGGACAAAAGGTCCTATAGTTGATCAAAACTCTATGACATCTATCGATGGTATTTTTGTAACTGGCAATTCTCTCATGGCTCATAATGAAATAGAAACTCAGATAATAAATGCAAAAGAAGTAGGTATAAATGCAGCAAAATTCAAACAAACTGAAAGAGAATTAATAGATGTAGATTTTGATGAAAACTATTCATTTGTAGTACCAGAGGTAGTTGATTTATCATCAAATCTTTCAAATATCAATTTCTTCTTTAGACCTGCAAAATCCTTTAATAATAAAACTGTTAAAGTATATTTAAATAAACAAATAATTTTTTCTAAAGATTATACTGTACTATATCCACCAAAAATGGAGAATATTACACTTGATTTAAAAAAATATGATTTAACAAGTGATTCAAAGATTATGCTTAAAATAGAATAATATTTGTTTTTTAAAAATATAGATTATTTTTAAGCAAGTTGTAGTAAAATAAATAAGTATAAAAGGGTATATGAATTATGGAATGGTTAAATTATTATTTCATCCAAAATTTTATATTGTTATGTATCTTTGTAGTAGTAATTGTAAATCTAATACAAAATTATAACATTGATAAAAAGACTAATTTTTATTCAATAGTTGTAATGATTGTTACAATACTTCTTTCTATTGCAATAACACTAGAAAACTATGGCAAAAGCATTGCTAGCATCCCTCTTACAACAGCCTTTTCAGTCTTCGGCTATGTTGTAAGACCAGTAGTAACATATCTATTCATTAGAATGAGTTACAAAGGAAAAGATACATTATTTTTTAGACTTAGTTTTATTCCTCTAATCATTAACGCAATAATTTACTTTCTATCTTTTATCCCAAGCCTTAAAGAATACATTGTTTATTTTGGAAATTCCCCAGATGGTAATGGTATATCCTTTAATGGAGGTCCTTTAAGATTTACATCACATATAATTGCACTTCTTTATATCATTTGGTGGTTCTATATTTCATTCACACAAATAAGGGCAAAACATATAAGACAAGGTCTAACAATAATACTATGTGCAATGTTTGTAATACTTTCCGTTGTTATAGAAACATTCTTAAATGATTCTGGAGAAACCTACCTATTAAATACTACAATTGGACTCAGTGTACTAACATATTATCTATTTGTTCATACAGAAAGAACACAACTAGATGCTCTTACTAATCTATATAAAAGAGAAACATTCTATAGGGATGTTCCAAGAATGTTAAAAACCGCAACCGGTATTATCCAATTTGATTTAAATGGACTTAAATTCTTAAATGATAACTATGGTCATTTAGAAGGCGATAAAGCAATTTCAACTATCTCAAAAATAATTCTCTCAATCACTCCATTCAATATGTATGGATATCGTCTTGGTGGCGATGAGTTTACATTCATCGTAAACAATATGAAAGAAGAAGATATAGTTAGTATTATAAACAAAATAAAAGACGAGATTGATAAGACAAATTATAGCTGCTCTATTGGTTATTCATATAAAAATTCTGACGATTTAACAATCGAAAAGCTTATGAAAATCGCAGAAGAAAATATGTATAAAGACAAAAAAGAGTACTATAAAAAAAGCGGACTCACAAGAAGAAATATCTAATTATATCAATAAAAATAGAAAAAGAAGCCAAAATCATTTTGACTTCTTTTTTATATATTTAATACTACAATTTTGGTTTTTTGATTTATCTATGATATAATCAAAATATGAAATTATATCTTATTCGTCATGGTGAGACAGATCAAAATAAAAATGAAGTTATACAAGGAAGAAGAGATTTCCCTTTATCAAATGCTGGTATAAATCAATCGATAGAGGCAGGAAAAACATTAAAGATGATGAATATTCATTTCACAAAAGCTTATTCATCACCTCTTTCTAGGGCAAGAGAAACATTAAAAAATATACTAGATACTATGGGATTAAACCTAGAAATAAAAATAGAGAATGACTTAATAGAAAGAGAATTCGGTGAACTTGAAGGAATGAAGCTAACACCGGAGGTTAGAAGCCTTGTAGTAGGTGATAAGGCAAAAGGATTTGAGAAAAAGGAGAATCTTTTTAAAAGAGTAAAAAATGTCCTATTAAAAATCATCAGTGAATCAAGCGATGATGATGAAATTATCATCGTTACTCATTCTCATGTTATTAAACCAGTTTTAATGATGATAGATGATAAAACGTATAATTTTAATTCAAGACTTTATAATCTTGGAATGGTTACTATCGAATATAAAAATGATAGTTTTAAACTAATAGATGCAAATAGAGGTTTAGCAAATGGACAGAGTTTTAATTAAAGATAATGACCCTTGTTGGTGCGGATGTGATAAGACATATCTTGAATGCCATAAAGAATTCGATAAGAAGCTAATAGAGGCAAGAGATGCTGGTTATCTCATTCCACCAAGAAGATTCATTAAAAATGCTATTCAAATTGAAGGAATTAGAAAAGCAGGTATTTTAAATAATGGCTTATTAGATTATATTCAAGAAAATATTAAACCTCGTATGTCTACTGAAGAGATAGACCGTCTCACAGTAAAATATCTAAAAGAACACGACTGTGAAAGTGCTGATTACCACTATGAAGGCTATCCTAAACATCTTTGCACTTCAGTAAATGATGTTGTATGTCATGGAATTCCATCTGATTACGTCATTTTAAATGAAGGAGATATCATAAATGTTGATGCAACTATCGTTCATAAAGGTTATTATGCTGATGCATCAAGAATGTTTATGATAGGTAAGGTTAAACCTAATGCAGAAAAACTAGTAAGAGTTACAAAAGAATGTTTAGATCTAGCAGTAGAATCAATAATTCCATGGAAGACAACTCTAAATGATCTTGCGAAAGTGATTGAAGTACACGCAAAAAAGAATGGCTTTTCAGTTGTTCATGAATATTGTGGCCATGGAGTTGGACTAAAGATGCATGAAGACCCATATGTTCTCCACTATCAAGTAAAAGAAAAAACATATTTAATTGTACCAGGAATGGTATTTACAATAGAACCAATGATCAATGAAGGTTCAAGATATCTATATTTAGATTATAAAGATGGATGGACTGCAAGAACTAAAGACCACAAGCTCTCAGCGCAGTGGGAATATACCCTAGTTATAAATGAGGATGGTGCAGAAATTCTATCTAAATAGGAGGTATTAATGTTAAAGCTTGAAAATGTCGGTAAGATATATTCAACTGGCGATAACCTCTCTGTCGGTATTAGAAGGGTAAACATCGAATTTAATATTGGTGAATTCGTCGCAATAACCGGTGAATCTGGATCCGGTAAATCGACTCTTTTAAATATTCTCTCAGGAATTGATTCCTATGAAGAAGGTGAAATGTATGTTTCTGGAGAAGAAACATCATATTTCACGCCTGAAGACTTAGAAGAGTACCGCAATAAATATGTTGGATTTATCTTCCAAAATTATAATATTATCGATTCATATACAGTCCTTGAAAACGTTGAGGCAGCATTACTTTCTTTGCCACTTTCAAAGGATGAGCGAAGAGAAAAAGCTCTATCCCTAATAGATAGAGTAGGTCTTTCAAAAAGAGTTCATACCAAAGCATCAAAACTTTCTGGCGGTGA
>ONMY01000010.1 GCA_900318975.1 uncultured Bacillota bacterium
CAATGATGAACTACTACTTACCACTTAAAGGTATGGCAAGTATGCACTGTTCCGCAAATACTGACATGGATGGCAAAAACACAGCTATCTTCTTCGGCTTATCAGGTACAGGTAAAACAACATTATCAACTGATCCAAAGAGATTATTAATCGGTGATGATGAACACGGTTGGGATGACAATGGTGTCTTCAACTTCGAAGGTGGTTGTTACGCTAAAGTTATCAATCTTGATAAAGATAGTGAACCAGATATCTATAACGCAATTAAGAGAAACGCTTTATTAGAAAACGTTACTGTTGATGCAAATGGTAAAATTGATTTCGCTGATAAGAGTGTTACTGAAAACACACGTGTTAGCTACCCAATCAATCACATTAAGAATATCGTAAGACCAATCAGTAGTGCTCCAGCAGCAAAGAACGTTATCTTCTTATCAGCTGATGCATTCGGTGTCTTACCTCCAGTAAGTATTCTTACTCCAGAACAAACTCAATACTACTTCTTATCAGGTTTCACAGCTAAGTTAGCTGGTACTGAAAGAGGTATTACAGAACCAACTCCAACATTCTCAGCATGTTTCGGTCAAGCATTCTTAGAATTACACCCAACTAAATACGCTGAAGAATTAGTTAAGAAGATGAAAGCAAGTGGTGCTAAAGCTTACTTAGTTAATACTGGTTGGAATGGTACTGGAAAACGTATTTCTATCAAAGATACTCGTGGTATCATTGATGCTATCTTAGATGGCTCAATCAACAAAGCAGAAACAAAAATTATTCCACATTTCAACTTAGCAGTTCCAACTGCATTACCAGGTGTTGATCCAAAGATCTTAGATCCTAGAGATACATACGCTAATGCTAACGATTGGGAAGTAAAAGCTGTTGATTTAGCAGATAGATTCATCAAAAACTTTGTTAAATATGAATCAAACGAAGCAGGAAAAGCTTTAGTTAAAGCAGGACCTACTAAATAATTAGCCAATAGTTAACCTATAAAATAAAGCCGGGCTTTTCCGGCTTTTTTTAGTTTTTTAAACTGCGCTTGAATCAAGGGTTAACAATAATTATAATTATTTTATGGAAAGACTTGATGAATTATTGTATACCCTTGGGACTTTACCACACGGTTATATCTCAAGAAAAACAATCAAAGGCAGAGTATACACTTACTTGCAGTATTTTCATAAGGGAAAAATTTTAAGTTTTTATGTTCCTGCTGCAGAACTTGCTGAAGTAGAAGCGAAGTTAGCTCAAAGAAAGGAAATAGAGAAGGAAATTAAAGAGTTGAGCGCTGGCTTTGTAGAAATGCCACCTTTGACAAAAAGAGAAAAGAATTTCACCGGCTATTTAATGTGCGGTGATAAAGTAGCTGCTAAATTATATAAAGGCGAAGCTACATCTATTGACGAGAAACTTGCTCCTCTATATTTTAGAAAGTCAAAAGATGCTAATGCATATTTTGCTAATAGAGTTATTGACTTTAACAGAGCGAACAAAAAAGAACTTTTACGTGCCCTAAAAATTAAAGATAAAGATCGTTCAGTTATCCCATTATATGTTAATGGACGTAGCTTAACAGATAACTTCTGGTTCAAGCCATCTGGCGCTGTTACTAAGTATTCCGATTTAAGATTCGGTAAGAACTTATACGCAGGCGTCGCTTTTGATGGTTTAAAGAGAGAATATCCAGTTGGGCCAGGAAGAACTCCAGAAATTTCCACTCCAGGTGAAACTGAAAAATGTTGGAGATTTGAAAAGAACGCATGGTGGATGTACAAGAAAGAAACACCAGATATGGTTTTCGTTGATACATTCGTCGGCTTACTTGCTAGAGAAATGGATATCTTTACTATCCGTTATACAAAAGTAGATGAAGGCGTTAAAACTAGAAACTTCGCTGAAAAGTTCAACTTTGAACCATTCTTTGGCTTGGTTGATAGAGATGATGATTACGCTGGTATTTTTGAATTCTTGGCACAATTTGGTAAAGATGCTCAAAAAGACTTCTTAAGATTACTCTATCTAGATGCTATTACTAGTAACCAAGATAGAACTCTTAACGATATGGGTCTTTTAAGAAATAAACAAACAGGTGATGTTCTTAGATTAGCACCTAACTTTGATAATAACCGCTGTATGGAAGACTTGTCCTTAAAAGCAGTTAATGATATTAAAGTCAGAGCATTTATTGAATTTATTAAGAGCAGGAAAGCTTTTAAGAAATTATTTAAGAAAACTAAAATCCGTAAGGTTAAGAAAGACATGTTTAAAAAACTTGTCTATAAATCAGATCCTGAAAAGAAGAGAGATTTCAAAGTATATAGAGATTTCGTCATGGAACGTGTCGAATTTATTAAGAAATATCTCAAGAAAGCACTTCCTGCAATGACAATCGCCGTTGAAGAACCAAAGGTTGAAGAAGCAGTAGTTGAAGAGGAAGTCATCGAAGAAGCACCAGTTGCTGATGAAGTAGTTGAAGAAACAGTTGTCGAAGAGGCTCCTGTTGAAGAAACTGCTCCTGAAGAAGTTCCAGCAGAAGAAGAGCCTGTTGAAGAGGCTCCTGTTGAAGAACCAGTTACTGAAGAAGCACCAGTAGAAGAACCTGCACCAGTTGAGGAACCAGCAGAAGAAAGCGAAGAAGAATCTGTTGATG
>ONMY01000013.1 GCA_900318975.1 uncultured Bacillota bacterium
ATCGTTCATATCGCACCAGCATTTGGTCAAGATGACTATTTAGTTGGAAGAAGATATAATCTTCCATTCCAACAACTTGTAACTCCAAAAGGTGAAATGGATGCTAAAACCAATTGGCCTGGAGTATTCTGTAAGGATGCTGATGAGCCAATTATGAGAGAATTAAAAGAAAGAGGATTACTCTTTAGAATTCTCAATTTCGAGCACTCATATCCATTCTGTTGGAGATGTCATACACCACTCCTCTATTACGCTACAGATGCTTGGTTCATTGAAATGACCAAAGTAAAAGAAAATATGCTTAAGAATAACGCCAAAATCAACTGGATCCCTGAAACCATTGGTACAGGAAGATTTGGTAACTGGCTAGAAAATATCCAAGACTGGGGATTATCTCGTAATAGATACTGGGGTACACCACTTCCTATTTGGGTAAATGATAAGACTGGTGATACAAAATGTATCGGTTCAATAAAAGAATTAGTTGAACTTTCTGGATGTGATCCAAATATCGAACTCCATAGACCTTATATTGATAATGTTACATGGGAAGATAAAGAAAATGGTGGAACATATAGAAGAGTTGAAGACGTTATCGACTGTTGGTTTGATTCTGGCTCAATGCCATTTGCACAGTGGCACTACCCATTCGAAAACAAAGAAATCTTTGAAGAAAACTTCCCTGCCGATTTCATAAGTGAAGCAGTAGACCAGACAAGAGGTTGGTTCTATACTCTATCATCAATTTCAACTCTTATCTTTGATGAACCATCATTTATGAACGTAATAGTTCTTGGCCTTGTCCTTGATGAAAACGGACAGAAGATGAGTAAATCTAAAGGTAATGGTGTTGAACCAATGGAAGTATTAAATGAATTTGGTGCTGATGCAACACGTTGGTTCTTCTATGAGACAAGCCAACCTTGGATTTCTAAAAATATCTCTAAAGATGCGATAATGGAAGGACAAAGAAAGTATTTAAATACTCTCTATAACACTTATTCATTCTTTGTACTATACGCAAATATCGATAATTTTGATTATCGTAAATATAGTTATGATTACGAAAAACTATCAAATATGGATAAATGGTTACTTTCAAAACTCTATTCACTCGTAAAAGAAGTTGATGAAAGACTTGAAAGATATGAAGTCGCAGAACCTGCAAGAGCTATTCAAGACTTCGTTGATGAACTTTCAAACTGGTATGTTAGAAGAAGCCGTGAAAGATTCTGGGCTAAAGGTATGGAAGAAGACAAGATTAACGCATATCTAGTTCTTCATGAAACTTTAGTAACTCTATCTAAAGTAGTTGCCCCATTCTCTCCATTCATCGCAGAAGAAATTTATAGAAACTTAGTATGTAGTCTAGATAAAACTGCAAAAATCAGTGTACATCTATCTGACTATCCAACTGTTAAAGAAGAATACATCAATAAAACTTTAGAAAAAGAAATGGAAGAAGTACTAGACATTGTATCTCTTGGAAGAACCATCCGCTCACTAAAGACAATCAAGAATAGACAACCACTTTCTAAGATGTATGTTGTTGGTGGCGAATCTTTAAACGAATACTATGCTTCAGTTATTGAAGACGAATTAAACGTTAAAGAAATAGAATACACAAACAACCTCGATAGTTTTATTAAGCATAATCTAAAACTCAACTTTAGAGTTGCTGGTGCAAAACTTTCAAAGAATGTAGGCTTAGTAAAGAATATGCTTCAAGAACTCGACCAAGAAGCTGCATTTAAAGAGTTATCAGAAACAAATAAACTTAAAGTTGGCGAATTCACACTTGATAGTGAAGATATCATCGTTGAAACTGTTGAAGCTGACACATTTGCATCTGAATCTAATGGCAAGATTACAGTAGTTCTTGATACTGAATTAACTAAAGAATTAATTGACGAAGGATATGTAAGAGAAGTTGTATCTAAAATCCAACAAGAAAGAAAAGAAGCTGGATTTGAAGTAGTAGATCATATCACACTCTTCTTTAAAGGCTCAACTGAACTCCTATCAATCATAAAGCAATATGAGAATAGGATTAAATCTCAAACTTTAGCGGATAATGTTAAATACAATGAACTTGATGGCTTTAGTAAAGAATGGGAAATCCAACCATATGTATTAAATATTGGAGTAAAAAAGGAATAATATGGCTTACGATTATCCACTAGACTATGAAACATATTCTATTGAAGAAATTGAAATAATCATCGATTTTCTCTCCTACTTAGAAGATAATGTAAAACATTATGAATTTAAAGTTCTAAAAGAAAAATATAATTCATATAGAAAAGCTATAAATTCTAAAATGGAAGAAAAAAGAATTGATGCAGAATTTCAAAAATTATCAGGAATAAGTATTTATAGAACTTTAAGAGAATTTGGATTATGAAAATATCGATAGATGTGATGGAAAACATCTATAAACTAATAGATGATATTAAAAAGACAGAAGAATATAAAGAAACTAAAGATGCCCTTTTAAGATTATATAGTGATGAGTTAGTAAAGCCTTTAATTCGTGAATTCAATGAATTAAAGGATATATATGAAAAATATCCAACTAAATCTAATGCATCCAAACTTTCTAAAGTAAAAACTGAACTCTATAATAATCCACTTTACAAAGATTATATTCAAAAACTTAACACATATAATAGTGAAATTAAAAAAAAAGAAGAAAAAATCAATAACGCTCTTTTTAATGAAGAACTTAAAAAACTATTAATTTTGGAGTGCAAACATGATAAAAAGAACTGAAATATTAGTATACATCAACTATAAGGCAAGCCTCATCCAACAGATGAAGGATTTTGGTGCTGATATAGAATATGTAAATAAGAAAGCAGGATATTGTGTTTTATATATCGATCAATCTAAACAAAGAAAGTTTACTGATTTTTTAAGAAGAGCACATGGTGTTAAAAAATACGAATATTCCCCTACAGAACTCGTTGAACTTGACATTTAATTTTAATATTCTCTCAATAAGAGAGAAAATTTGAATAATAATCTATCAAAGAGAAAGTTTATTCTTTCTCTTTTTTATTATCATACTTTTGATTAGGAGGTTATTATATGGTAACCATTAAAGAAGTTAAAACAAAAAAAGAGATTAAGAAATTTGTAAATTTCCCACTAAATCTTTATAAGGATTCAAAATATTTTGTTCCTGAATTATATTCAAGTGAAATTTCTCTTTTTAAAAGCACAAATATTTATAATGAAACTTGTGATCAAGTATTCTATCTTGCATATGATGAAAATAACCATGTAGTTGGAAGAATCCAAGGAATAATCCAAAAACAATTCAATTCAATACATAATGAAAAACGTGTTAGATTTTCAAGATTTGATTCAATAGATGACACTCAAGTATCAAGCGCTCTTTTTAAGGCAGTTGAAGACTGGGCAAAAGAAAAGGGCATGGACACATTCTGTGGACCACTTGGATATTCTGATCTTGAAAGAGAAGGAATGTTAATTGAAGGATTTGATGAGATGCAAACCTTTGAGGAACAATATAACTATCCATATTATCAAAAATTAACTGAAGATTATGGTTTTCAAAAAGAAATCGACTGGGTTGAATCAAATCTAACATATAAAGAAGAATGTTACGAAAAGATATGTAAACTCTCAGATATCGTAATGAAAAGATACAATCTTCATATTGTATCTCAGTTAAAAAATGAGTCAAAATCTCATTTTATCGATAGAGTTGCTCCAGGATTTTTTGAATTATTAGATAGTGCATACGCAAAACTTTATGGCGTTGTACCATTCACTGATAAAATGAAAAAATCAATCATTTCTGATTTTAAACTAATATTAGATACAAAATATATTCTAATCGTTAATAATGAAGAAGAAAAGACAGTTGCTTTTGGACTATGTTTTCCAGGATTATCAGATGCTTTAGTTGGCACAAAAGGAAAACTTACTCCAAAGACAATAATTAAAATCTTAAAAGCTGTTAAACATCCAAGAACCGCAGATTTAGGTCTAATTGCTTGTGATGAAGATTATTTAAACAAGGGAATAATTGCTCCAATAATAAAGAAAGTAATGGAATTATTTGCACTTGAAAAAGTTGAATCAATAGAGACAAATCTAAATTTAGAGGATAATATCAAGATTAGACAATGTTGGAAATATTTTAATGAAAGACAGCACAAAAGAAGACGTTCATTCGTTAAAAGTATTGAATAATAAGAATATTAATAAAGACGATTTTCCATTAATCGTCTTTATTTATTAAAAAAATGATATAATCATATTATGGCAATATTAGAAGTAAGAGATCTTAAATTTGGATATACTGATGTCGAATTATACAATTCGATTTCTTTTGATTTGAATTTAGGCGAACACGTAGTCTTAGTTGGACCTAATGGATCTGGAAAGTCAACATTCATGAAGATAATCGCATCAAAACTTACTCCTGATAGTGGTGAAGTTAAATGGCTTACTGGAATAAAATATGCCTATCTAGATCAACAACTCACAATCTCTAAAGATATCTCAATTGGAGAATATCTTCATGGCGTATATGAAGATTTATTCAAAAGAGAAGCTCAAATGAATGAAATCTATAATAACGTTATGAATTATAGTGATACTGAAATGGAAACTATGCTAAATAGAGCCGAATCTATTAGAGAATACCTTGAAGTTAATGACTTTTATAATATTGAGACAGAAATAAATAACGTAGTAGTAGGTCTTGGTCTATCTACAATCGATATGAATAGAACTTTATCAACTCTTTCAGGTGGCGAAAAAGGAAAAGTATATCTTGCAAAACTCCTCCTTGAAAAACCTGATTGCATATTAATGGATGAACCTACAAACTTCCTTGATAAATCGCATGTCAATTGGCTTGGAGAATACCTATCAAACTATAAGGGTACATTCCTTGTAATATCACATGATCAAGAATTCTTAAAAGTAATCGCCAAAATAGTATATGCACTTGAGGCTAAATCATTTGTAAGATATAAAGGCACATATGATTATTATCTAAAAGAAAAAGATCTTCGTCATGAACAACAATTAAATGCTTTCTATCGCCAACAAGAATTTATCAAGAAGACACAAGTATTCATTCAGAAGAATATCACAAGAGCGACTACCACAAAACGTGCACAATCAAGACGTAAGATGCTTGAAAAATTAGATATCTTAGAAAAGCCAACGACAGAATACCATCCACATATTCATTTCCCATATTCTAAAGACATGGGACAAGAAGCACTTAAGATGGTAGATCTTTTAGTTGGATATGACTATCCACTCCTTCCTGAACTCAATTATTTAATGAGAAAGAATGAGAGAATGGAAATAATTGGTAAAAATGGTATTGGAAAAAGCACTTTAATTAAAACAATAGTTGGGGAAAGAGATCCACTTGGTGGCACTTACACCTTTAATCCATCAGTTACCATTAATTATTTTTCACAAGAAGAAGACATCGATCTTACTAAAACACCAATAGAATATTTAAGACTCACATATCCTATGATGCTACTTGAGGAATGTTTAAAGACACTTGCCCCTCTTGGAATAAAGGGTGATCTTGCAAGAAAACCTATGAGCGAACTATCTGGAGGTGAACTTGGAAGAGTAAGGCTTTCATTAATGACACTCAAGAAATCAAACTTCTTAATTCTTGATGAACCTACAAACCATCTTGATAAAATAACTAAAGATGCACTTCACGATGCAATAGAAGACTTTCCTGGTGCTGTAATCATCGTATCCCATGAAAAAGGATTTGCCGATGATTTAATCGATACTATCATCAAATTCTAGGTACATATATGAAATTAATAAATCATCTTAAAGATACTGAATATGAATTTAAAGGTATCAAAGAAGTAAGAGAAATCGCAAGATCAGTAATGATTAATGAAAAGAATGAAGTCGCATTACTAAAGATTAAAGGTGAAGATGAAGACTTCGGTAAAAGAGACTACTATGAACTTCCTGGTGGTGGAGTTGAAAGGGGTGAAACTCTAGAAGGAACCGTTAAAAGAGAGATGCAAGAAGAAACAGGATATGAAGTTGAAGTAATAGCCCCAATTGGTAAAGTAATAGATTATTATAATGCCATCTATAGAGAAAACCACAATCATTACTTCTTAACTAAGGCAAAAAGATATGTTGGAACTAATTACACAGATCTTGAAAAAAGACTTGTCGCAACATTAGTATTTGTAAAAATTGATAAAGCAATTGAACTATATGAAAATGAAATGTATTATAAAATTGGTAAACTTGTTCAAAATAGAGAACTACCAATTCTAAAACTAGCTAAAATAATGATGGAGGAAATATATGGAAGTAAAAACATATAAGAAAGATTATGATTATTCATATTCTCTTGGTGCCTTCCCCACAATGGAATTAATCAAGAAAAAAGGTGATGCAGTAGATAAAATAATCATTCATTCATCATTTGATAACTTAAATGTAATTGA
>ONMY01000029.1 GCA_900318975.1 uncultured Bacillota bacterium
GAAACATATTTAATAATTTTATTTACACTAGTAAGAATTATAATTTCGCTAGTTATAGGCATTTTCTTTGGAATGCTATTTGGTGTTCTTTCAAGCCAAATAAAAGAATTTTATTATGTTTTATCTCCAATAATTAAGATAATGAGAGCTCTCCCAATTGCCTCAATTATTCTAATAATTTTAATCATGTTTGGACAAAATGGAATCGGTGATTTTACCTTCTCACCAATCCTTGTGACAACCCTTTTAATTATCCCAATTGTCTTTGAGGCAGTATATAAAGGGATCACAAATATTGATGAATCGCTTGTATATGTTGCAAGACTTTATTCAACTAGCAAATTCAATATGATTACCAAATCATTTATACCACTCATAAGAAATGAAATATCAATAGCTCTTGCACAGTCAATCGGTCTTTCTTTTAAGGCAATGGTTATGGCAGAATATATTTCACAAACTCAAAAGTCTATTGGTTTTTCTCTATTAAATGCTAAATCATGGCTTGAATATCCAACAGTCTTTGCCTGGACAATCATACTAATAATACTTGCGATGATAGTAGAAATGATATCTGCATATATAATAAAAAGAAATTAAAGTTTAGTTACTTTAATTTTTTTATGATAAAATCTACTTGTGGAGGATATCTCATGAGTAAAGTATTAATCACTGGTGGCCTTGGATATATTGGAAGTCATACTGTAGTAGAATTATATGAAAATGGATATGAAACAGTTATTATAGATAACCTTTATAATTCAAGAATAGATGTTTTAGATAAATTAGAAAAAATCACAAAGAAAAAAATATCTTTCTATAAGGGCGATGTTAGAGACAAAGACCTTCTAAGAAAGATATTTAGTGAAGAAGAAATATCTGGTGTGATTCATTTTGCTGGCTTAAAGGCTGTTGGTGAATCGTGTGAAATACCAATTGAATACTATGACAACAACATCGGTTCAACTATTGCACTCATTGAAGTTATGAAGGAATTTAATGTAAAAAGAATAGTATTTTCATCTAGTGCAACAGTTTATGGTAAATGTAAGGTGGTTCCTCTAAAAGAGGATTCTCCACTTGATGCGACAAACCCATATGGTAGGACAAAGCTATTTATTGAAGGCATATTAAAGGATCTATATGAATCTGATAAAACATGGGAGATTGGAATACTTAGATATTTCAACCCTGTTGGTGCACATAAATCTGGTTTAATTGGTGAAAGACCAAATGGTACACCAAATAATCTCGTACCATATATCGCAGAAGTAGCTGCAGGAATTAGACCACATGTAAGAGTATTTGGAAATGATTATGATACTAAAGATGGAACCGGAGTTAGAGATTATATTCATGTAGTTGATTTAGCATATGGTCATGTGCTTGCCTTAAAGAAACTCGATGAAGCACACGGACTTTTAATATATAATCTTGGTACAGGTACCGGATATTCTGTTTTAGATGTAATTAAAGCGTTTGAAAAAGCATCAAACATCAAAATACCATATGAATTCTATGATAGAAGACCAGGAGACATCGCAACAAGTTATGCAGATCCAACTAAAGCCCTTAAAGAAATTGGCTTTAAAGCTAAATATGGAATTGAAGAGATGATGGAAGATCATTGGAGATTCCAAAAGAATCTATATATTAAATAATTATGGAACGAACAAAATCACTAAACTTTATTGCGTTCATTATTAATCTCTTAAATGTGGTGCTTGTTTCTATGTGTGTAATATCTCTTTATACTGTGGGAGGTACTGGGAATATGGAAGTTGCTGGATCTAAATGCTTTAAATTCTTTACTGTAGATTCTAATATTTTAATGGCACTTGTATCCATCCCTGCACTAATTTTTGAAATAACAAACGTAATATATAATAAAAACAGAATGCCTAAGGTTATCATAGTTTTAAAATACATTGGTACAGTAGCTGTCCTTGTAACATTCCTTACAACCGCACTATTCTTACCACTCATGTATGATTTTTTTGAACTGTTCCAAGGAATGAATTTTTATCTTCACTTGTATTGCCCAATTTTCGCGCTAGTATCACTTCTAATTGAAACACAAGAAGAACTAAAATTTAAGAATGCATTTTTATCAGCCCTACCAGTTGTAATATATGGTTTTATATATATTCTAATGGTAAAGTATATGGGAATGTGGGAAGATTTCTATGGATTTGATATTAATGGTCTTGGAATTGTATCATATTTAGTAATGATTGTTCTAACATTTATCTTAGGATTTGGAGTATTAAAACTACACAAACTATTTAAAAATAAAATAGTAAAATATTAAAAAATAATACCGAGGCAGAAACCTCGGTATTATTTTTGCTTGTTTAGCAAAAAGAGGAGAAAATTTTAAAACATTCATTAATTAGTCTTGGTTCTCAAACGGAACCTCATCACTATTTTCAAACGGAACCTCATCGTTTCCGTTAAAGTCATCGAAAGGTCTATCGAATGGTCTTCCATTATCCATTCTAATTGTCACATTTTTAATAATATTATTATCCCCAAACTCAAGAACAATCATAGTTCCAACTTCAATGTCTTCTATTGAAGATTCACTAACGCTATCCATATCATTTTCAATTAATATATTTGCATCTTTGATATCGATAGTAATTGTTTCTAAGTCCTTAGGATTAAAACCATCTTCTGATGGTTCCATCATATCATAATCTCTTGGCGGCATATCGTTATTAAAGCCATCTCTTTGTGGTTCCATCATCTCACCATCACTAGGTGGCGCCATCATCTCACCACTACCACCTGGGCCAAATCTTCCTTGATCGTTTGGGCCTGGACCCATACCATCTTGTCTTCTATCTTTTGGCATTCCTTCAAATGGTTCTTTTTCATCGTTATTAAATTTCATCATTTCTATAGTTATTTTGGTACCATCTATGGAAGATACTCTACCAGCTACTATTTGATTGCTGTAATCTTTGTTTTCTGTTTTCATACATCCAACAAGGCTTATAGCTACAACAACTATAGATGTTAATAATAGAAATTTTTTCATAACTACCTCCAAGTTACGACACTATTCTAATATAAAATAATGATAGAATTGTGATAACCACAAAAACATCACCAAAATCACCTTAAATATTCAAAAATAAAAAAACACAGGCGTTCCTGTGTTTCTGTTATTAATTTGTTTCAACAAGTTCAAATGGATAGATACCATTATCATCTGGAATCTCTCCAGTCTTATTAAGACACCATTTAGTAAGAAGTGGTCCTATTATTTCATATACAAGAGTTGCGCATAAAACCACAGTTACAATAATGTTTCCAATATTATCACCCTTAAATACATCCATAGATGATATTTGATTAGCCATTCCTATCGCAACACCCGCTTGTGGAAAAAGTGTAATACCAAGGTAGTTTGTAATCTCTTTATCTCTTTTTGTAATCTTACACCCAATAAATGCGCCAAGATATTTACCGAGTGACCTCATAATTAGATAACATATAAATATTATCCCAACTAAAATTAAGAATGAAGTATCATTTGATGTGATTATTTCTTTAGCTGAAAGCGCAAGATGTGCACCAGATAGCACAAAGAATAACATGAATAATGATGGTGTCCATCTGTCAATTAAACCAAAGTCTCTTGTGACAATTTCTCTTTCTTCATCTTTTGCAAGATTGACATAGAATGCACCAATCATCATACAACATAGAAGATTAGAGAATTCTAAATGTCTACCATTAATTTCAATTAATCCTGC
>ONMY01000014.1 GCA_900318975.1 uncultured Bacillota bacterium
AATTCATCACTAGATAGATTTATGAATTCTTCTGTGAGAGTGATTATGTAGATTGAATCAAACCCTAAATATTCTGCAAGTTCAATCTTTTGATTTAATGTCGTAATATAGGTTGGAGTGTTTTTATTTATAAAATCATAATATGATTCATTGAATGTGATAAGACCTACTTTAGTGTTAGACTTTTTTCCGAGTTCTAATGCTTTTTCAAAAAGAACTCGGTGTCCAATATGGAATCCATCAAAATAACCGAGCACAATGGTCATATCAATTTCTTTGAATTTTCTAAAATCAGTTAGGTATGATATTTTCATTTTTTATTAATAAATCCATTCTATAGATGTTTTTATCTTTTTCAAATTTATAAATTGCGATTTTTAAACTCTCATGTTTTAGGATGACATAGTCATCTTTAGTATTTAGTATTTTAGGGTCGAGTTTTGAACCATTAATTATTATTTTATAGAGCTTGTCATCTATTTCGATTTCTTTAAAATCTAAATAGGTAGTTGGATCTAGTATTTTAATTTCATCATCTAGTGATACTGAATCATCTATATTAAATTTTCCAACTTCCACTCTTTTAATTTCTTCTGCCATAGCGGGGATAGAAAGAACGTCACCTAGTTCTTTTGCGAAGCTTCGAACATAGAAACCTTTTGACACAAAAAGTTCAATATCTAAATATGATGAACCATCTATATATTCGATATTAGATAGTCTTTTTAAAGAATAGATTTCTACTGGTCTTTTTTTAATTTCTACATCTTCATTCTTAAGTGCATATTTATAAAGTGGTGTTCCACCTACCTTAATTGCTGAGTAGATTGGCGGAGTTTGAAGGTATTTTCTTGGAAAATTAGCTAATATTTCATCTATATATGATTCTTTTTCCATAAGGTTAGTATCAACTGCTAGAGTTATTTCACCTTCATTATCAAGGGTTTTAGATGTTGCACCAAGTCTTAATCTTAAGATATATTTTTTTGACAAATTTTCAAAATATTTAAAATATTTAGTCGCATCATTAATCGCGACTACTAAAAGACCTTCTGCAAGAGGGTCTAGGGTACCAAGGTGTCCAACTTTATTAAGATTATATTTTTTCTTAATTATAGAATCAACCCTTTGGCTTGATAGCTTTATGGGTTTATTAATTAAGATAAATCCAGACTTTATCATTCCTTTAGATAACAGATTGTTACTCCTCTTCCACCTTCGTGTTCTTCACCACTTCTAAATCTCTTGATTTCTTTATGAGATTTACAGTAGTTTATTACCATATTTCTTAAAGCTAGTGTTCCAAAGCCATGAACGATTTCAACTTCATTTAGATTTGCGAGTACAGCATCATCAATGAATTTGATTAGAGCTTCTTCAGCTTCTTCATATCTCATTCCTCTCATATCAAGTCTTGATGAGACATTTGTTTTAAGGTTTGGAATATGTTCTTGTTTTCTTGATTCTATTATCGCTTTAACTGGATCATATAGTTCTACATATTCTAGTTCATGTTTTTTAAAGACTGAAACCATTGAACCGAGTTGTACTGTATATTTCTTGTTTTCGATTTTTATGACTTTACCGATTTTATCGTATACTAAGCATTTAACATTATCACCAACATTTATTTCATCTTTAGAGCGATTCTTTTTTGGCTTTTTTATTTCATAAAGGGAGTTAGTTTGTCCTCTTAAATCAGCAATTATATTTTCTTTAACTTCTTTTTTATCCTCGATATCTTTTCTAACTTTCTTGATTTCATCTAATAAAAGAGTTGCCTCTTTTTGAGTTTTTTCTAAGATTTTTGATTTTTCATCAGATATTTCATCATATTTTTTATTTATTCTTTCTTTTTCTTCGAGCATTTTATTTCGATGATTCTCAGCTTCAATTTCAAAATCTGTTTTAAGTTTTAGATATTCTTCTTTTAGTTTTCTAACCGTTAATGAATCTTTTTCTAGCTTTTTAATTAGATTTGATTCTTTATCTTTAAATTCTAGTGATCTATTTTTGGCATTCTTTATTATTTCAGGATTTAAACCAAGTCTAGATGAAATTAAGAAAGCATTAGATCCACCTGAAATACCTATAATTAATTTATAGGTTGGCTTTAATGTATCGACATTAAATTCAACTGAGGCATTTTCTATTGAATCATGGTTATAGGCGTATAGTTTTAGTTCTGGGTAGTGAGTAGTACATACTGTATAGAGATTCTTTTCTCTTAAAAAGTCTAGGATTGAAATCGCAAGAGATGCACCTTCTTTAGGATCAGTTCCACTTCCAAGTTCATCGAGGAGTACTAGAGAGTTTTCTTCTACTTTCTTTAAGATTTTAACGATTCTAGACATATGAGATGAGAATGTTGAAAGGGATTGTTCGATGGATTGTTCATCACCGATATCTGCATATATTCCATTAAATATGATAGTTTTAGAACCTTCTTTTACTGGGATTAAAAGACCTGATTGAACCATTAGTGATAATAGACCAAGTGTCTTAAGCACTACTGTTTTACCACCAGTATTAGGCCCAGTTATAATCATTGTGTTTTTATCTCTTAAGGTGATAGTATTTGGAATACAGATAGATTTATCTATTAATGGATGCTTTGCATCTATTAAATCGATATAATCTGATAATTCTACATTTTCACCATCTATTTCTTTTGCGTATTCTCCACGGGCAAAAAGATCATCTAATTTTAAGATGATATCTAAGTCCTTCTTGATATCATCATAGTATACTGAAATTTTAGATGATAAATCTAATAAAATCTTTTCTATTTCTGCTTGTTCATTATTTCTTAGGATTGTGATCTTGTTTTCGATTTCTGAAATTGAATATGGTTCAATATAGACAGTTTGACCTGATTGAGATTCATCAAAGACAATTCCTTTTATTTTTGATCTATTAGTGGACATTACAGGTATAACTCTATGGCCTTGTCTTATTGTGATAATTGGCTCAGTTAGGATTGATGCATGAGTTCTAATGATTTCATTTAATTTGTTTGTGGACTCAGATTCGAGTGTTCTTATTTGTTTTCTGATTTTGTATAGTTCATCTGATGCACTGTCCATGATGTTTCCTTCAAAATCAAAGACAGAATCAATTAAATCTTTAGATGGCTTTAGGCTTACGAGTTCATTAATGTATTTTGATATATGGGTTATTTCTAGTTCGATATTTGGGGCAGTTGTAAAATAATTAAATGTCCTATTAACATCATAGATAAGCTTATTAATTTCTAAGAATTCAAAGATATTAAGAGGTGCTGATATCCTAATTCTATCAATTGTAGTATCTAGGTTAAATGGAAGATATTCGATTGATGAAAGCCTAAAAATGAGGTTTCTGATTTCATAAACCTCATTTAAGGTATCTAAAATTAAGTCTTTGTCACATGAAGGCTTTAAATTTAAGATATTCTTTTTTGTCTCTTCTAAATATGCATAAGATGCGACTTGTTTTAGGATCTTAGGATATTCTAATAATCTTAATTCAAACATAATTTATTTATGTTTAAATTATATCATTATTATATGAGTTTTTCAATTATAAGAAAATAGAAGACAAGATGCCTTCTATTTTCTAATACTTCTTATTTCTTTTTATTCTTTGTTTTCTTTGTTGAACAGCCGCTATTATTCTTCTTTGTTTTAGCTTTTTTAGCTTCTTGTTCTTGGATTGGTTGTGGTGATGGAGCTTCTTCTTTAACGTTTAAGCTTTCATCAACATCATCTCTAATGAGACTATATTTAACTGGTATTTCTTCATAAGTGTAGTCTCTATCAGATGCCTTCTTACAACCTTTCTTATCTGTATGAACTGTTGTCTTTCTTGGATTACCGATTGTTAGAACGCATTCAAGAGTTCTTGATTTTTTATCATAGAGGAAATATCTAGTTCTATTAAAGTCTTTGTATGAATATTGATAATCTTCTTTGCCAATTGGTGCACCAATTTTAAATCTTGCAGTGTCATGTTTAAAGACAAAGAAACTATCATCATTAAATGGTTTTATATCATCGACATTGAATTCTGCCTTATCGAGATTTCTTCCATTGACATCGATTGAATAGAGTGAATTTGTATAGATTGGTTCTTCTCTATCATCATCTTCATATTCTTTTACTTCTCTTCTTAGGAAGTAGATATTGAATCTATCAACGATTACTGTACCATCAGAATCGATGTTGTCACAGATTACTCTATTCTTTGTGCCATCGTTTCTAACGATTCTAAGATTATTTTTAGCATCTATATAGTAGATGAGATTATCGATCATATCGATGAATTTATTAAGTAGTGTACAGATAATTACTCTCTTCTTTCCATCTAAAGTCATCTTAACTAGGACTCTATTATATCCCCAGCCCTTAATAAAATACATCCATCCACTTCTAATGAATCTGATTTCAGATACATTATGTGCAATTTCAAGTCTATCAGTACCATCGAGTTCGATTGATACTAGTGAACTATCTGTTTCATTACCAACACGGTAGTATGCTTTTCCATCGATGATTTTAAAGAATGAGAATATGTTATATTCTAAGACGTGATCTCTATCTGTCTTTAAATCATAGAGATGAAGATCACTATTTAAGAAATTACGGCTTTGGTTTGGAAGAGTATAGAGGATTTTATTATCGTATACACTTACAATATAACAATCTCTATCTAGTACTTTTCTATTTACTCCACTCTTAAGGTCATAGGCAAAGAATTCATCTTTAAATTCAAGCTTTTCTTGAACATTCTTTTTCTTCTTTTTCCCTGGTTTTTCTATTTTTTCTCTGTGCTGATAGAAGATCTTATCATCATAGAAATCATAGATATCTATACAAGATTTAACTAGAGTTGATACTGTAGAATCTAACATATCTACAAGTATTATTTCGTATTTATTTAGTTCATTTTCAACGTTATTTACGAGTTTTGTCTTACAACCTTTTTTAACTTCTTCAGGAGCGTTTATTAGTTTTCTTCTAAAGATGAATTGATTCTTAGATGATGAGAAATAAAGCTTTGAATCAAGCATATAAAGATTTGCACTACCAGCTTTTAATTTATCGATATCAGTGAGTTTATTATCGCTGATGTCATAAGATACAATCTTATAACATCTACTCTTAGAATCGAAGATTAAAAGGAAGAATTTACCACCATAAAGGCATATTACTTTAATAACATTTCTTACTAGTGGTTCATCAGCGATTTCACCACCTATAACTTCATAAAGATCTTTTCCAATAGGTTTTTGGATAACTTCATTATCCATTAAATCTTGTTTAATCTCTTCTTCTGTCTTATTACTATTTTTCAACTTTTTAGCATTCTTCATAAGGTATGAAGATGCCTTAACTGGATTAACTATTTTAACTTCGCTGTCATAATGACCAAATGTATAATATTTTCCATTTGTCTCATATAGACTCTTAAAATTATATAGTTTATTGATTGTGTCTATGTATTTACTTGAATCTTTATATTTAGAGATTTTTGTGAATAGATTTAGGCAATCTGTAATACTATCACCGAGTTTATATTTTTCAACAGCGTTATTATAGTATTCTTCTGCGCTTATTCCTCTTTGAGCATATTCTTCTTTTAATACTAGATCGAATCTCTCCTGAGCATCTTTTACAGCTTTTACATCATAGATTTCTCTTGGGACTTCAAGCTCTCTAAGTCTATTTTCTAAAGATTCATATCTTTCTTTCATTGAATTTAATCTATCAGTATCTAGATTAAATCTTTCTGCATATTTTATATCCTGTGAAAGAGTTATTAGTAACTCTTCACGCTTTTCTGTAATATTAAAGAGTATTGCTTCATACTGTGCATAAATTGGAAGCGCTTCAGAGCCATCATCTTTATATTTTAGGGTTGCCATCTTGTTTTCGATTTCTGGTAGGAAATCAAGCTTTTTTAGAATTGGAATATAGATACATTCAAATTCAAGTAACCAAGTAGATGGATCAGCGCCATATTTTCTTTTTGATTCATCTATTAGATCTTTTAAATCTTCTAGATATACAACTGGATCATTTAGATATTGATTCCAGTTATATGTCTCAAATAAATCTTCAATATAGATTAGTGAAGATTCAGGATGACCATATCCTATTTCTTTTTGATCTTTAGAATCTTTCCAAAGTCTTCTAAGTGAAGAATCAATGATTAATTCTTCAATGCTTATTTTAGAGTCACAAGCATTACATTCTATCCTTTTGTCACCTTCAAGATAGCCAACATCTCTCCCACAAACTGGGCATTTTCCAACTTTAAGTTTTGAGTAATCCATTTTAATTGTCCTCTTCTTCTTTAGTATATTTTTTAAATAATTTTTTAATTGATGGAAGATCATATCCACCATTAGGTGGAGTGCATGAATTTATACGCTTTATTCCAAGAGTAATACCGATAATGAGTCCATATCTAAATATGGACATTATCATATATGATGAACAGGTTGGTGTGTATCTACACCTATCTCTTACTTTAAGTGGTGCAAATGCTTTATACATAAAGATGCATCCGACCGCAAAAAGTCTAAGTGGAACATATGATATAAGAAGTCCAATAATTAATAATATGTAGTTTTCAAGATTAATAAATCTATATTTTAGATTTAGAAAGAATGTAGTCCAGATAAGTATTAATATTATAAGCATAAGATAGAAAAATACGAATAAATCTACAACTCTTACTTCTCTAAAATGTTTAGGCGCTCTTGATTCAAGCATTTATGAATACTAAACAAATATTTTGTTTATCTCCTAGAAAAATTAAATGATTATTCTTAAATCTTATATTTTAATTTTACCATATTTAACTTAAATATCTATGATATAATTTAAGTATGAAGTCAATTAAGCTAACAGAAAGTGAGATTCAAGATTTTTGCATTGAATACAAAGACTTTGAACTTCCAACAAAAAATGAATATATAAGTCACTTTTTTAATATAGATGGCGCATACGTTTCTATATTTAATAGTGGTAAAATACTCTTTCAAGGAATAAATCTTGAAAGATTTTCAAAATACTTAAATCATGAAAGTGAAGCTGAGCAATTATCACTTGATCTTGATGAAGATGCGGATGATACTCCATATGATTATATGAATACAATTGGCGCAGATGAAGTTGGTACTGGCGATACTTTTGGACCGATTTGTTGTGCAGCAGTATTTATTAAAGTCAGCGATATCGAATATTTAAAGAAGCTTGGAATAAGAGATTCTAAAAAGATAAGTGACGATAGAATTATAAAACTTGGCGAAATAATAAAGAATAAATATAAATATAAAGTAAATATAGTTAGAAATGAAATATTTAATGATAAATCTAATGAATTAAACATGAATGAGATGAAGGCTAAACTTCATGATCAAAACATAAAAAACCTCGCAAAAGAGGTAAAATATGATGCAGTTTGTTTAGATGAATTCGTGAATAGGGATAAATATTTTAGTTATCTTGATAGTGATGCATTTAAAGATATCGCCTTTGAGATGAAAGGCGAATCTAAATCGATTGCGGTTGCGGCCGCATCTATTCTTGCAAGATACTTCTTCCTCTTAGAATTTTCAAGGTTAGAGGAACTTTATGGATATAAACTTCCAAAAGGAAGCGGAAAGAATGTAAAGCTTATGATAGATAAAATAAGGGAAGATGGAAAAGAGGATATATTCTATCATATAGCTAAGATGAGTTTTAAAAACTTTAGTGAAGAATAATATCTGCTAAAAATATACACATTTTCAAAAGTAATTTTGCTAAAAATGTACACAATTTCAAAAGTAATTTTGCTAAAAATATACACAATTTAAAAAGTAAATTTGCTAAAAATATACACAATTTAAAAAGTAAATTCACCGATAATATAAAAAGAGA
>ONMY01000006.1 GCA_900318975.1 uncultured Bacillota bacterium
CCTCCTACATAAAGAGTTTTTGATATGAATAGTATGCTTCTTTATAATCAGATGCTTTAGTTATCGCAGAACCAACCACCGCAAGATCTGCGTAAGGTTTAACGTATTCATATGTGTTCATATTGATTCCACCATCAACATTAATTAAATAATTAAGGTTGTGTTTATCTTTATATTCTTTTAAGAATTTAAGTTTATCAGTTGATGATTCAATATATGATTGGCCACCTCTTCCAGGCCAAACACTCATAACTAAAACCATATCAATGTCTTTTAAATATGGCTCTAATACTTTAACATCTGTCCCTGGATTAATTGATAATCCAGCTTTTATTCCATATGAGTGGATTAAATCGATTGTTTCTTTTATATTCCCAACTTCATAGTGGAATGTAATATAGTCTGCATTAGCGTCTTTGTATTTTTCAATTAAAGATATAGGATCAGCTACCATTAAATGACAATCTATAATTGCTTCTGGCATAAAATCACTACATCTTTTAACTATCCTTTCATCAAACGATAATTCTTTTACAAATTTACCATCCATAATATCCATATGAATGATTGGACAATCAAAAATAGGCTTTAGAAAGTCTTCTATTTTATCTAGATTTGCATTTAAAATAGATAAATCTACAATCATTTTTATTTTCTATATGTCCTTTCTTGATTTTTTAAAGCCTCATAGAATTTGAGATAATTATCATATCTAGATTTAAGGATTAATCCTTTCTCATATCTTTCTTTTACAATGCAATTTGGTTCATGAGTGTGAGTACACTCATTGTATTTACATTTGTTTAATACTTCAACAAATTCAGGAAAACATTCCTTGAGATTTGTTGATTTTATGTAGGATAAATCAAGACTTGAAAAGCCTGGAGTATCCGCGATATAGAAATTCTCAATTCTTAATAGTTCTGTATGCCTTGTTGTGTGTTTTCCACGGCCTAGGGCATCACTGATATCTTGAGTTTTTAATTTTAAATCTTCTCTTAAAGTATTTAATAGATGGCTTTTACCTGCACCAGTTTGTCCTGATACCACTCCGATTTTATCACTCATTAAGGATAAAAAGGAATCCTTCATCACTAATCCTTCATAATTTGAATAGAAAACATGATAATATTTTTCATAATATTTCATATTTTCATATAAGGATTTGATTTCATCACTACTTCCAAGATCCATTTTTGTTATAACGATGATTGGAGTGACGTTTTCCATCTCAACATTTATTAAGAACTTATCTAGTAATTCATAGTTTATATCAGGTCTTTTTAAAGATGTGATGATTATTACATAATCAACATTTGATATAAAGGGGCGCAAAAAGGTGTTCTTTCTCTCAAGAACCCTTAAAATCATATTTTCGTTATATTCAACAAAATCCCCAACCTTAATATTCTCATCTAAATAACGAAACTTACCACGTGGTTTAAGCGTGGTTATTTCGTTATTATCTGATACAACAGTGTATTCGTTTGAGATGTTCTTAATAATTCTTCCAATCAATATTATTCACCAAGATAAACGCCCATTGATCTTGCGCATCTTAAAAGATCTGATTCTTCAGTAACGTTCTTTCTTCCACCTTTAGATGTTTCACCCATTGGTCCGTTTCCAACAACATCTTCTAGTGGAACAGTAACGATTTCTTCACCTCTCATCGCAACCATCACACCATATTTTTTGTTTACGATTGTATCAACGGCGAATGATCCATATCTAAATGACAGGATTCTATCTGAATAGTTAGTATTACCACCACGTTGAACATATCCAAGATTTGTGCATCTTACTTCTTGATCAGTGATATCTTTGAGTTTTGTTTCAAGTTCAAAGGCAATCTTTGTGCCAATACCACCGAGTTTAACGCTATCAGGATATTTTGAATTCACAGTTGCAGTAACCTTTCCATCTTCTGACTTTGCGCCTTCTGATACGCAAATTAGAGTAGATTTGAATCCTTCTTTATATCTTTGAACGAGTTTTTCAACAATGTGGTCAATATTATATGGAATTTCTGGAATTATGATAATATCTGCATCTCCAGAAAGTCCGCCTTCAAGAGCAAGCCATCCAGCATGTCTTCCCATAACTTCAACAACCATAATTCTATTATGAGAATAACCAGTTGTCTTTACTGAACATAGGGCATCTGCGATTCTTTCTACTGCAGTAGAATAACCGAATGTCTTATCAGTATATGGAACGTCGTTATCGATTGTCTTAGGGACGCATACAACATTTACACCAAGACGACTAAAGTCTCTTGCGCTTGTCATTGATCCATCTCCGCCAACAACTACAAGGGCATCTACTGAATCGTTTTGAAGATTCTTTAC
>ONMY01000038.1 GCA_900318975.1 uncultured Bacillota bacterium
AATTACACATTAATTTAACATGTTTTCCATTAACATTATTTTCTTGTTCGCCAGAACACCACATTGGACTATCCCAAGACCAATGTTGACCACATTTTGCAATTGCCATATTATTCAAGTTTTTTACATTCTTCTTCTGAATACATAGAGTGTAGTTTATTGAGCCACCATTTAGTTTTCACTTTAACTGATGGTCTACGTTGTCCTTTAAGTAGTGTTGAACGTTTGAAAACCACACCTTCTTTAACTGTAGGATATAGAGCATCAGGAGAAGTCCAATCATTATTTTGGATTAATTCAATAATACGATTATCAAGTACTCCTGTATAAATTAATTCTGGCATTAAGATATTATGGTTACTAAACAATTCGTAGTAAGTTTTAGGTTCTATATAACCTTTCTTTTTAATAAACACATCTATAAGATAAAGATATAGGTCATCACCTTCTTGATGTTTACCAGCAAAAGAATGTTCACCACAAAGTTCAAACACAAATGTAATTTCATCTACACCATTAAACGCACCTTTCTTTCCTGAATTTTCTTTAACAATATTTTCAAGAGTAGAAGGATAAGCTGATTCTTTAAAGGCTTTTACAACAGGACCAAACTGTTCACTATTTTCATCAACAGTAACAGTTCTACTACCAAATGGACCCCAAGTTTTCTTTTTACAATTATATGCAGCAACAAAATTCTGTCCATCTAGTTTATTAAATCCCCAAACAGTTTCACCTTTTAATGTTCCATCATCTTGGATTCTTGGTATACTATCGTAATGTTTCATTTTCAGTTAATTTTTTATATAATTCTTCATATTTTTCTTTAGTTATTGGAAATACATCATGATATAATATTCCCAATGATGAAGAGAAAAATCTAGAATCTTTTTCTTCTTTATTAGTTACAAAAAATTCTATTCTATTAATATCTCCAATTCTAATGAGATAATCTTCATCTTTACTAGCCCAATATTTATGATTTTTTACAGCATAATCAGTATATTTATATCGATTTTTATATAAATTATCAAGTTCTTTATTAAGTCCTTTTAATTCTTCTTCTATAACTTTAATTCTTTTTTGTATAAATTCAGTATCTGACTCTTGTTTTTCCCATTTTTTAAGAGCATCAAAAATCTTTTTGTCAATTCCTTCTTGTTTCATAATAATTTTAAGAGTTTTTAATTTTAATATAAGATTTAAGATAAGAGTCAATATTTTTTCTACCTACTGGATTTGCTGAATGTATATGATATTCAGGTACAGGTATATTTTTTGACTCACAAAAAGTTACAAGAAATTTTGCACAATCATAACCGTTATATGGATTATCACCAAGGTCATGGTCAAACCAAATTTCGTCAATTTTACCATAAAGGTCAAACATATCTTGAATATCTAAGACAAATTCGTTATAGTTAAAAGATTGTTTAACAATATTATTTTTCACATCAACATAGTTTGATGGATTTCTTAAATCGTCAATAAAAATAATTATTTTCTTGTTCATAGATTTTTTAACATATCTTCTTTAAAGGCATTTATACAATATTTTGAAAGTGTTATTGTATTTGGTGCATCTTCATGTTCATCTTGTAAATTGATATAACTAAGTATGTAATTATCAATCCAATTAGCTGCATCTTCTATTGCATTTTTATAACCTTCTTGTTTAAGACTGTTCAAATATATTTCAATTTGGTCTTTATATGTCATTGTTTTTTCTTTTTCTTGTGTCTCATTATTTTCACCAAGTACTAGTTTTCTATAATTAGGACACGCTTCTAACCATTCACCTTCTGATGTACATCTCTGTGTACCACAAAGTGAACATTTTTCTTTTTTAAATTCATCTAATGTCATCATTTTTATATTTTTTTATATCATCATGAAGTGTTCGCAAGATATATCCAATTTTATCGTTTCTATCCATTGCTTCTTCTAATGCTTTCATCTGTTCCTCACTGGGATTCCAATGATACTGTGGACAGAGGGATTGAATTTTTTCTGCGAGGTAAGCAAGCCTATCCTCTTCCACCTTGTTATCAGCTCTGTTTTCATCGTTAATCAGAATGGAGGCAACCTCGTTTATTATATCCTCATCTTCTTTACTCCACTCTGTTTTATTGCACAATCCGTATTTTTCGGGATTATAACAAACATCAAGACGACCATTTTGTCTTATCCTTTCCTTTTGTTCCGTAATCCACTCTGCGGGTTTCATCTCTTTCTGCTTTTCGAGGTAGGCAAGAACTTCTTTCTTTGTTTCTTCTCCATAATACTTATTTACAAACGAAATGAGTTCCTTCCTTATTCTTTCATCCTCATCTTCCTCGCTACACTCTTGCTTTGGCTGGGGATTGAATCTTTCTGTGAGAGATTTGAGCCAATCTTCATCCTCGGATACAGCGAATCTTGTCCGTGTGAATGTTGCTTCTTTTTTGCACATTTCTTCAAGACGCTCCAAAATACTATTTGTATGTTTTTCATCTTCCTCACTCCACTCTGTTTTATTGCACAATCCGTATTTTTCTGAATTATAACAAACATCAGTCTTAGTTTTCAACTCTTTCTGCTTTTCAAGGAAGGCAATCCACTTGGCATATCTTTGTGATTGTCTTACATTGTCAATGATAATAGTATTCCATATAC
>ONMY01000091.1 GCA_900318975.1 uncultured Bacillota bacterium
CTATTACCACAAGGAGGAAACAACATTTATGAAAAAAGGTAAAAAGTATATTGAAGCCGCTAAGCAAGTAGACTCTACTAAGCAATACACAGTTGAAGAAGCTGTAGCATTACTTAAGAAAGTTCACTTCGAAAAATTCGATGCTTCAGTAGAAATTGCTTTCCGTCTCAATCTTGACCCACGTAAAGCTGAACAGAACTTAAGAGGTGCATTCGTGCTCCCTAATGGAACTGGTAAAACTAAGAAAGTCTTAGTATTCGCTAAAGGCGATAAAGCAGCTGAAGCAGAAGCTGCTGGTGCTGACTATGTTGGCGAAGCTGATTACGTTCAAAAGATTATGGGTGGATGGTTCGATTTCGACACAGTAGTTGCTACACCTGATATGATGGCAGTTATTGGTAAACTCGGTAGAGTTTTAGGACCTAAAGGCTTAATGCCAAACCCAAAGACTGGAACAGTAACAAACGACTTGACAAAAGCTCTTGCTGATATCAAAGCCGGTAAAGTAGAATACAGAGTTGATAAAGTAGGTAACATCCAACTCGGTATCGGAAAAGTTTCATTTGATGATCAAAAACTCGTTGAAAACATCAATGCAACAGTTGAATTATTCAAGAAACTCAAACCTGCAACAGTAAAAGGAACTTTCATCAAGAACATTACTATTTCTTCAACAATGGGCCCTGGAATCAAGATCCAGTACTAATTTTGAAGAAAACCAAAAAAACGAATATATATCTAAGATAGCTGGTGTGCTTACGCACTTAATTTCCCGCTGAGATTTCAAGGATAATACATTTATTTTTCCTCTTTTCTCTCGGCGAAAAGAGGTTTTATTTACTTTAAAGGAGAAATTCATGGCAAATCAAAAAATCATCGCTTCTAAAGCTGATCAAGTTGAAAAGCTAGCTAGCCAAATGAAAGAAAGTAAGTCATATTTCCTCTGTGAATATGCAGGACTTACAGTTGCTCAAATGGAAGAACTTAGAAAAGTTTTAAGACAAGAGAATTGTTTATTGAAGGTCGCAACAAACAATACAATCAAAAGAGCAGCTATTTCAAATGGTTTCGAACAATTAAACGACGTTGAAGGCCCATCTTGCATTGTTATTTCTAACAATGAATCAGTAGACGGTCCTAAAGCTGTAGCTAATTTCGCAAAGAAAAACAAGAAGCTCAAAATTAAGGATGGTGTTGTTGATGGTCAATACTGCACTAAAGAAGAAATAATCGCTATTTCTCAATTACCATCAAAGACTGGATTACTTGCAATGCTAGCAGGTGGAATGTATCAAACAATCCAGCAATTATGTTTAGGATTACATATGATTGCTAATCCTGAAGCTCAAACACAAGAATAATCTAAGGAGAAATTATCATGGCAAAAATCACAAAAGAACAATTTATTGAATCATTAAAAGAAATGACTCTACTCGAAGTTAAAGAATGGGTAGATGCAATGAAAGAAGAATTCGGCGTTGATCCAACTGCTGTTGCTGTTGCAGGTCCAGCTCAAGCTGCTGCTCCAGCTGAAGAAGAAGGTCCAAAGAACGTATCTGTTATTTTAACAGGTGTTGGCGCTTCTAAAGTTGCTGTTATCAAAGTCGTTAGAGATTTACTCGGCGTTGGTCTAATTGAAGCTAAAGGTATCGTTGATGCTGCTCCTAAAGCTATTAAGGAAAACATCACTCCAGAAGAAGCTGAACCAATCAAGAAACAATTCGAAGACGCTGGCGCTACTGTTGAAATTAAATAGTTTTAACGAGTACCAAAATCTTTAATATGAAAAATGAGCCTTTCGTGCTCATTTTTCTTTTGTTAAATGCCCATTATAATATATAATAAGTAATATGATAGAAAAAATAGTTGAATTCCTAATTACCTTATTTAACGGTAATTCTAAATTAATAACTCTAATAGCTTCGATGATTCCACTAATCGAACTAAAAGGCGCAATACCTGTTGGCGTAAGACTTGGTGAAAATCTTTTATCATCGGCACTTTTTTCATATCTTGGTTCAACTATTGTGTTTTTCTTTGTCTTTTTCTTATTAATTCCAATATTTAATTTACTTAAAAAGATTAAATTCTTTAAAAGATTAGTTGAAAAAATAGAAGGAGTTTTTGAAAGGAAAGCAGAAAAGATTGCAGAGAAAAAATCATGCGATACAGAACTTGAAAAAAGAAGAATGTATAGATTAGCACTCTTCCTATTTGTTGCAGTACCATTTCCTGTAACAGGTGTTTGGACAGGGACTGCAGTTGCGGTATTTTTAAAGATGAAATTCAAAGATTCAATCCTTCCAGTAGTCCTTGGAAACTTAGTTGCAGGATCTATTATAACCCTCCTAACATTCCTCTTTAAAGACTATGTAGATATCATAATATATGTATTATTTGCCCTAGTATTAATCATGTTAACAGTGTTTATAATTAAGGTAATAATATCAAAACCAAAGGAAGAAAATGACACTAATGAGCAGAGTTAATCTCTGCTTTTTTTATCTAAAATAGCGATCTATTTATATGTTTTGCGCAAAATTAAGTATTTAAATATTTTCAAAAAAATATAGAAAAAGTACAACTTTAGGTTTATATACTACGTATATAAACCATAAAAACTTATAAAATTTATGCTTGACTTTCTTAATATATTATAATATAATATATCTCGCGTGCGTAATGCATGCATAAATTATTGGGATGTTGCTGCTACACTAGATGGTGTTGTCATAGTTAGCAGGGAACTCTCAACGTATAAACTAAAGATATTTAGAAAGGAGCAACACATGGTAGCAAGAAAAGACATTAGAATCAAGCTAAAATCCTATGACGCAAAGTTATTGGATCAATCTGCAAAGCGAATCGCTGATGCAGCCGAAAGAACTGGTGCGAGAGTATCAGGACCTATCCCACTACCAACTGACAAGGAAGTCTTCACAGTTTTAAGAAGTCCTCATGTCAATAAGGATTCAAGGGAACAATTCGAAAGAAGAACACACAAGAGATTAATTGACATTATCCGCCCAACTCAAGCAACAATGGACGCATTAATGAGATTAGACCTCCCATCAGGTGTTGACATTCAACTTAAGTAGGTGACGATTATGAGAAATGCAATCCTTACAAGAAAAGTTGGAATGACACAAATCTTCGATCAAAACGGACTTTTAGTACCTGTAACTGTACTAGAAGCAAAAGGCGGAAACACAGTTCTCCAAATCAAAACTAAGGAAAACGATGGTTATTCTGCATATCAATTAGGTTTCGAAGACAAAAAGGAATCTAATGCATCTAAAGCTTTAACTCAACACTGCAAGAAAGCTAATACAGCTCCAAAGAGATGTATCTCTGAAGTTAGATGCAAAGACATCACATTAAACGTCGGTGACACAGTAAACGTTGATATGTTCGAAGCTGGACAATACGTTGACGTAACTGGTACTGCAATTGGTAAAGGCTACGCTGGCCCTATCAAATTAAACAACCAACACAGAGGACCTATGGGTCACGGTTCAAAATATCATAGAGGAATCGGTTCAATGGGTTCTATCGCTCCAAACAGAGTGTACAAAGGTAAAAGAATGCCATCTCATATGGGTGCTTGGACAAGAACAGTTCAAAACTTAACAGTAGTAGAAGTTATTGCTGATAAGAACTTAATCCTTGTAAAAGGAAATGTACCAGGACCAAAGAAGGGATTAGTATTCGTTAAAGCTTCTTTAAAGAAGAGTGCTTAGGAGAGTAAAATATGGCTAATATCAATGTATTAAATATGCAGGGTGAAGTTGTATCATCACTCGAATTAAACGACAAAGTCTTTGGACAAGAATGGAACGATCAAATCATTTACGATGTAGTTAAGTCTCAAAGAGCAGCTATGAGAATCGGTTCAAGCCAAACTAAAAACCGTGCAGCTGTATCAGGCGGTGGAAGAAAACCTTATAGACAAAAAGGTACAGGCCATGCTCGTCAAGGTACAATTAGAGCTCCACAATATAGAGGTGGCGGACATGTATTCGAACTTCATCCAAGAGATTATAGCTTCTCTGTAAACAAGAAAGTTAGAAGACAAGCTTTAAGAATCGCTCTTTCTGAAAAAGTAGCTGAAAGCAAGTTCATCGTTCTTGATTCTCTTCAAGTTGAAGAAGTTAAAACTAAAACAATCGTTAAGATGTTTGACGATGTTAAAGCAGAAGGAAAGACACTCGTTCTCGTTAACGGCCTCGATGCTAAACTTGAACTCTCTGTTAGAAATCTTCCTTATGCAGCAATCTGCTTAGATAGTCATTCAAGTGTTTATGACATCCTAGATGCTGAAACACTAGTAGTAACTAAAGAAGTAGTAAATTATTTTGAGGAGGCTTTATTAGATGAATAGTTATGATGTAGTAAAGAAGCCTATCATTACTGAAAAGAGTATGAAGCTTGTTGAAAAAGGCCAATATACTTTTGAAGTATCAAGAAAAGCAACTAAGTCTGATGTTAAAAAGGCTGTTGAAGAAATTTTTAAAGTTCGTGTTGAATCAGTAAACATGATCAATTGTCTTCCAAAAGCGAAGAGAGTTGGTAAATATTCAGGATTTTTACCAGCTGTACAAAAAGCAGTTGTAAAACTAGCTGAAGGCGATAAGATTGAAATCTACGCTAAATAGGATTTATTATGGGAATTAAGAAATTTAAACCTATCACTAACGGAACAAGAAATATGAGCGCCCTTGATTACAAGGAAGTTACAACAAATGTTCCAGAAAAATCTTTAACTGAAGTATTAAAGAAAAATGGTGGTAGAAACAACCAAGGTAAAATCACTGTTCGTCATCAAGGTGGCGGTGAAAAACAAAGATATAGAATTATCGACTTCAAGAGAAACAAAGATGGTATTGAAGGTGTAGTTAAAACTATAGAATACGATCCATCAAGAACTGCTTTCATCTCTCTTATCCAATATCCTGATGGAGAAAAGAGATATATAATTCGTCCAGAAGGTCTACAAGTAGGCGATAAAGTTGTTTCTGGCGAAAACGTAGATATCCAAACTGGTAACTGCCTCCCAGTAGGTAATATCCCAGTTGGTACATTCATTCATAACCTTGAATTAATCCCTGGTCATGGCGCACAACTCGTTAGAAGTGCTGGATCAAGTGCTCAAATTCTTGGTAAAGATAACGGCTTCGTAATCGTTAGATTATCAAGCGGTGAAGTAAGAAGATTTAAAGATGCTTGCCGTGCAACTATTGGTGTTGTATGTAATGGTGAAAGAACACTTATTTACGTAGGTAAAGCTGGTAAATCTAGACATTATGGTATTCGTCCAACAGTAAGAGGTTCTGTAATGAACCCAGTCGATCACCCTCATGGTGGTGGTGAAGGTACTCAACCTATTGGACATAAAGCACCAATGACCCCTTGGGGTAAGAAAGCTCTTGGCGTTAAGACAAGAAGCAAAAAGAATCCTTCTAACAAGTTCATTGTAAGAAGAAGAAATGAAAAGTAGGAGATAGGACATGTCAAGATCAATTAAGAAAGGTCCATTCTGTGATGAATCTTTAATGAAGAAAGTCATCGAAGCTAAAAACTCAAAATCAAAGAAAGTTATCCAAACTTGGTCAAGACGTTCTACTATCTTCCCAGATTTCGTAGGACTCACAATCGGCGTATACAATGGAAAACAATTCGTTCCAGTATATGTAGTAGAAGATATGGTTGGACATAAACTTGGTGAATTCTCACTCACAAGAAACTTCCGTGGCCATACTTCAGGCGATAAACAACAAGGTAAGAAGTAGGAGGAATTGAAATGGAAGCTAAAGCTAGTGTACAAATGATAAGAATTGCTCCTCGTAAAGTTAGACTTGTTCTTGATTTAGTTAGAGGCAAAGATTACAATCACGCTGTTGCGATTTTAAAGAACATAAATCGTGGTGCAGCTAAAGAAGTATTAAAAGTTATCAATTCATGTAAAGCTAATGCTGAACACAACTTCAATATGGATACTGAAAAGCTTTACGTAAAAGAAATCTACGCAAATGAAGGAATTACAATGAAGAGAATGCAACCTCATGCCAAAGGCCAAGGATTTGCAATCTTAAAAAGAACTAGTTCAATCTACTGCGTTTTAGGAGAGAGGGAATAATCTATGGGACAAAAAGTTAATCCTAATGGTTTACGTCTTGGCATCAACAAGAATTGGGATGCTAGATGGTATGCAAATAGTAAAGAAGTACCAAACCTTCTCGACGAAGATTTAAAAATTAGAAAATATGTTCAAAAGAAATTCCAATCAGCATCTGTTGCTAGAGTTATTACTGAAAGAAGTAAAAACAGAGTAGTAGTTACTCTCTATACTGCAAAACCTGGTATGGTTATCGGTAGAGAAGGTGCTATCAAGAAAGAAGCTGTTGAAGAATTATCAAAATTAACTGGAAAAGAAGTTTACGTTAACGTTAAAGAAGTTAGACGTCCTGAAACTGATGCAACACTCGTTGCTGATTCAATCGCTCGTCAACTTGAAAACCGTGCTTCATTTAGAAGAGTTCAAAAACTCGCTATCACAAGAGCTTTAAAAGCTGGTGCTAAAGGATGCAAAACTTCTGTTTCTGGTAGACTTGCTGGCGCTGAAATCGCTAGAAGTGAAGGTTATTCTGAAGGAAACGTTCCTCTACATACTCTTCGTGCTAATATCGACTATGCACACACTGAAGCCTTAACTACTTATGGTATCCTCGGTGTAAAGGTATGGATCTATAAAGGTGAAGTATTAAAGGGAACTCCTGAAGAAGAAGATTCAAGAAGGGAGGATAGAAGACATGTTAATGCCAAAAAGAACTAAGTACCGTCGTCCACATAGACTTTCTTATGAAGGTCATGCAAAAGGCGGAACTGAACTAGCATTCGGTGAATTCGGTCTAGTTGCTAAAGAAGGCGCATGGATTACTGCCCGTCAAATTGAAGCAGCCAGAGTTGCTATCACTAGATATTTAGATAGAACTGGTAAAGTTTGGATCAAAGTATTCCCACACTTAGCTAAAACTAAGAAACCTCTCGAAGTTCGTATGGGTTCTGGTAAAGGTGCTGTTGAAGGATACGTTGCAGTTGTTAAAGAAGGATTCATCTTATTCGAAGTAGCTGGCGTAAGCGAAGAAGCTGCTAAAGAAGCATTCCGTCTTGGCTCTGCTAAACTCCCAGTTTTAACAAAAATGATTAAGAGGGAGGTTCAATAGTTTTATGAGAATCGAAGAAATCAGAAAGCTTTCTAACGAAGAAATCAATAAAGAGATTCAAGATTTAAAGAAAAAATTATTTGATCTCCGTTTCAAACAAGCTACAGGTCAAACACAAAATGTAGCTGACATTAAGAAAACAAGAAAAACAATCGCTCGTCTCTCAACAGTATTAAGCGAGAGAAGATTAGAGGCATAAGGAGAACGATATGGAAAGAAATGTTCGTAAAACTTTCGTAGGCATCGTTGTATCTGATACAAATGATAAAACTATCACTGTAAAAGTTGATACTTATAAAAAACATCCTCTCTATTCTAAAAGAGTGATGTCTTCTAAGAAATTTAGAGCTCATGATGAAGAAAACATCGCTCATGTAGGCGATAAAGTTGAAATCATGGAAACAAGACCTCTAAGCGCTACTAAACGTTATCGTTTAATTAGAGTTATAGAGAAACATATTGAAGTGTAGGAGGGTTCGGTAATGATTCAAGCTTTTTCAAGATTAAGAGTTGCTGATAACTCAGGCGCTAAAACAATTATGTGCATTAAAGTATTAGGTGGTACTCATAGAAGATTTGCTCATATCGGTGATATCATCGTAGCATCTGTAAAGAGTGCATCATCTGACGGTAACGTTAAACAATCTGATATTGTTAAAGCAGTTATCGTAAGAACTAAAAGAAGTATCCAAAGACCTGATGGATCATCAATCAAATTCGATGATAACGCAGCAGTTATCGTTGACTCTGAAAAGAATCCAAAAGGAACACGTATCTTTGGTCCAGTAGCAAGAGAACTTCGTGATAAAGAATTCACAAAGATCGTATCTCTCGCTCCTGAGGTATTATAGGAGGACAGCCATGAATCTTAAGAAAGGTGACCAAGTTGTTATCATTAGTGGCCAAGATAAAGGCAAATACGCTAAGGTTATTGCTGTTCTAAAGAACAACAAAGTCGTTCTCGAAGGAGAAGGCTTAAAGCTTGCTAAACATCATGAAAAACCATCTAACTCAAATCCAGATGGCGGTATCGTTGATAAAGCTATTCCAATCGATGCATCAAACGTTATGCTAGTAGTTGGAAAAGACAAACAAAAAACAAGAGTTGGTTACAAGACAGTAACTAAACAATCTAAAAAGAAAAATAGTCCAGCTGTAACTATGAAAGTTAGATATGCAGTTAAGACTAAAGAAGAGTTGGATTAATAGGAGAATATTATGAATAGACTACAAGAAAGATATTTAAATGAAATCCAACCAGCTTTAATGAAGAAATTCAACTATTCAACTGTTATGGAATGCCCTAAAGTTGTTAAGATCGTTGTTAATATGGGTGTTGGTGATTCAATTCAAAACTCTAAATTATTAGACGATGCAGTAGCTGACTTAACACAAATCACAGGACAAAAACCAGTTATCACAGTAGCTAAGAAATCTATCGCTAACTTCAAACTCCGTGAAGGAATGAAGATTGGTACTAAGGTTACTCTTCGCGGTCAAAGAATGTATGAATTCTTAGATAAGCTCGTTTCAATTACTCTTCCTCGTGTTAGAGACTTTAGAGGCGTAAGCGCTAAAGCTTTCGACGGTAGAGGAAACTACACATTAGGTGTTAAAGAACAAATTATCTTCCCAGAAATCAATCTAGATAAGGTAAGTAAAGTTCGTGGTATGGATATTGTAATCGTTACAACAGCCAAGACTGATGAGGAAGCCTTCGAATTATTAAAACTCGTAGGTGTTCCATTCCAACGTAAAGGTGAATAATTATGGCAAAGACATCAAAAATCGTTAGTTCAAAAAGACCACAAAAGTTCTCAACTCGTGTTTACACAAGATGTGAAAGATGTGGACGTCCTCATGCAGTATACCGCAAATTCCATTTATGCCGTATCTGTTTCAGGGAATTAGCTTCAGAGGGAAAGATCCCTGGAGTAAGAAAATCAAGTTGGTAGGAGGAAAATAAAAATATGATGACAGATCCAATTGCTGATATGCTCACTCGTATCAGAAACGCAAATGCGATGAAGATGAAAACTGTTAATATTCCTCTATCACGCACTAAAACAGAAATCCTTGAAGTATTAAGAGTAGAAGGATACATCATGGGTTATGAAGTTAAAAGAGATGAAGTTTCACATAGAAACGTTATCGAAGTAACTTTAAAGTATTTATCTAATAATGAAAGAGTTATCCAAGGACTCAAAAGAATCTCTAAGCCAGGCTTAAGAGTTTATGCAGCAGCTGAAAAACTCCCTAAGGTACTTAATGGGCTCGGTGTTGCAATCATCTCTACATCTAAAGGTATTATGACTGATAAAGATGCAAGAAGACAAAATATCGGCGGTGAAGTAATCGCTTATATCTGGTAATAATTATGAGTCGTATTGGTAAAAAACCTATAGCTATCCCAGACGGCACTAAAGTAACAGTTGAAAACAACGTAGTTACTGTAGAAGGCAAACTCGGAAAGCTCACACAAAAATTTAGAAACGATGTAGTAATCGAAGTAAAGGATAACGAAGTACACGTTACTCTTCCAGAAAACCCTACATCATTCTCAGAAGTTTATCATGGAACTGCAAGAGCATTAGTACACAATATGGTTGTTGGATGCAGCGAAGGATTCAAAGTTGCACTCGAAATCAAGGGTACAGGTTACAGATTTGTAAATAGTAACCCAGGCGTTCTTACAGTAGTTGCTGGTTATTCAAATCCAGTAGAGTCTAAGATTCCAGAAGGAATCACAATTGAGCTCCCAACTCAAACTGACTGCGTAATTAAAGGCGCAAACAAGGAACAAGTTGGAGAATATGCAGCTAACATTAGGGGAATTAGACCTCCTGAGCCATACCATGGAAAAGGTATAAGATATAAAGGCGAAAAAGTTAGACATAAAGAAGGAAAGACAGCGAAGTAATTATGATTAAGATTTATGATTCAAACGCTCAAAGACTAAAACGTCACGCGCGTGTTAGAAAAACTGTAAGCGGAACAGCTGAACGTCCAAGATTAGATGTTTTCCGTTCAAATATGCATATCTATGCTCAAGTTATCGATGATACTAAGGGTGTTACACTCGCTAGTGCATCAAGTTTAAAACTCGCTCATGGTTCAAACTGTGAAGCAGCTAAAGAAGTAGGCAAGATGGTTGCTGAAGCTGCACTCAAAGTTGGAATCACTGAAGTAGTATTCGACCGTGGTGGTTATATCTATCATGGAAGAGTTAAAGCATTAGCTGACGGCGCAAGAGAAGCCGGACTCAAATTCTAGGAGGATTATTAAATGGAAGAAAAAGAATTAGAAGTTTTAGAAACTCCAGAAGTTGAAGCCGCTCCTCAAGCAAGCGAAGCTACTCAAGAAGAAAGACCTAGAAGAGATCGTAGAAACTCTGAAAGACGTCCAAGAAGAGAAAAAGCGGTAGAAGAAGAATCTCCATACCAAGAAAAATTAATCTCTGTTGGAAGAATCACTAAAGTAGTTAAGGGTGGTAGAAGAATGCGTTTCAATGCCCTCGTAGTTATCGGTGATGGTAAGGGTCTCGTTGGATTTGGTACTGGTAAAGCTCATGAAGTACCAGATGCAATCAAGAAAGCTGCAAAAGATGCAGAAAAGAATCTCGTTAAAGTTCCACTATATGGCACTACAATTCCTCATCAAATCGTAGGTCACTATGGAGCTGGTTCAGTTCTATTAAAACCAGCAGTTCCTGGTACTGGTGTATCAGCTGGTGGTGCTGTTCGTTCTATTATGGAACTTGCAGGAATTGAAGACGTATTATCAAAATCTCTCGGTTCTCATACTCCAATCAACGTAGTTAGAGCTACATTCGATGCACTAACTCACTTACGTTCAGTAGATCAAGTTGCTGAAGTTAGAGGAATCGAGGCAAGGAAGGTGCTTAAATAATGTTAAAAATCACTTTAGTTAAGAGCCCTCTTACAAGAAAACAAAATCAAATCGCTACTGTTAAAGCTTTAGGTTTACATAAGCTCCATAGCACAGTAGTAAAAAATGACAATCCTCAGATCAGAGGTATGATAAACACTATCAAACACCTCGTTAAGGTCGAAGAAGTGGAGGCATAATATGGCACTTGAAAACTTAAAACCAACTCCTGGTTCAACTCATTCAAAGAAAGTTCTAGGCCGTGGTTACGGTGCTCATGGTAAAACTTCAGCTAGAGGTCAAAAAGGTCAAGGATCTCGTGCTGGTGGTGGACCTCGTCTAGGATTTACTGGTGGTGAAACTCCTCTCTACAAGAGACTTGCTAAAAGAGGTTTCACACATGTATTCAAGAAAGAATACGCAATCGTTAATGTATCAATGTTAAACGTTTTCGAAGCTAACTCAACTGTTGATAAAGAAGCACTCGTAAATGCTAATATGGTTGATAAAGATGCTAAACTCGTTAAAGTTTTAGGTAATGGTGAATTAAATGTTGCTCTTACTGTAAAAGTATCTAAAGTTTCTGAAAATGCAAAGGCTAAAATTGAAGCCGCTGGTGGAAAAGTAGAGGAATAGTCTAATGGATACTATCAAGAAGGTCTTCAAAAATAAAGAAGAGATGCTAAAAATCTTATTTACTCTCGGAATATTCTTAGTATTCAAAATCTGTACTATGATCCCTGCAGTAAATAATGTCCAATTATTCAAGGCTGAAGATTCAGCAGGATTTATAGGTATTATCAACTCCTTCTCAGGAGACGCTCTTAGAAATTATTCAATAGTAGCATTAGGAATTGGTCCTTACATCACCGCTTCAATCATCATTGAACTATTAGAAATGGACATCATTCCAATCTTAAAAGAATGGAAAGATGAAGGTGAAGAAGGACGTAAAAAATTAGGTCAATTAACAAGATATGCTGGTATCGTTGTAGCATTCATTCAAGCAGTAGCCACAACATTCGGTATGCAAGCGCAAATCTTCCAAGGCGGAAGAACTTCATTCCTTGGCCTAATGGCTGTTTCAATCACTCTTACTGCTGGCGCAGCTCTTTGTATCTGGCTAGCAGACTTAATCACAACTTATGGTGTTGGTAATGGCACATCATTACTCATCACTATGGGTATCATCATTTCTTTCCCAAGTTCTATAAGTACTCTAGTAGGAGAAATTTCAGGTCAAGATGTTGCCTTCTCTAAATATTTAATGGCATTCTTCTCACTCTTATTATTCTTCGTTATCCTAATTGGAATCGTATTTATGGAATCTTCACAAAGAAAGATACAGATTCAATATGCAAACAGACCTAGTGCTTATAAGTTCCAAGGTGCAAGCGAATCTACATTCCCAATCAAAATCAATTCAGCTTCAGTTATCCCAGTAATCTTCGCTGCAACATTACTAGGTATACCTCAAACAATCTTCTCATTCGCAATTGATCAATCGACTCCTGCAGCCGCTTGGTTAAATGAGATCTTCTCATCACATGCAATCATTGGTTATGTAATCTATGTATTATTAATATTCTTCTTTACAATATTCTATACATTCTTACAAATCAATCCTCAAAAGACTGCAGAAGATTTACAAAAAAGAGGTGCTTATATCCCAGGTTATCGTCCAGGATATGAGACTGAACAATATCTATCAAAAGTATTATTCAACGTAACATTATTTGGCGCACTCTATCTAGTTGTTGTTGCATCACTACCAACTCTATCAACAATGCTTGGTGCATCTACTGCAATCGAAATTGGTGGTACATCACTCATGATCGTTGTTGGTGTTGCTATCGAAACAGTACGTCAAATTAAGACTGATGTTCAAGATCAAAAATACGAGGGATTCCTCGCTTAGGTGAGACATGAATTTAGTAATTCTTGGAAAACCTGGTGCAGGAAAAGGGACACTCTGTGCATACTGCGTAGAGAAAGCTAGTCTCACTCACATTTCAACTGGAGATATCTTCCGCGAAGAAATTAAAGCGAAGACTCCACTTGGAATACTCGCTGATTCATACATCAGTAAAGGTAATCTATGTCCTGATAGTGTTACCAACGAAATTATCAAGAATGTACTATTAAAGAATCCAAATAAGAGTTATCTCTTTGATGGATATCCAAGAACTGTTAATCAAGCTGATGCTCTAGCAGAAATGATGAAAGAGCTAGGCATCAAGCTTGATGCAGTAATTGATATGAACGTTAATGATGATCTCGTTATTGAAAGACTATCAACAAGAAGACTTTGCAGAAACTGTGGTACCATCTATAACACAAGAAATCATATGCCAAAGGTTGAAGGCAAGTGTGACATTTGTGGTGGTGAAATCTACACAAGAGATGATGACCAAGTTGATGCAATTAAAGAACGTTTAAAAGTGTATAAAACAAAAACTCAACCATTAATTGATTATTACACTAATAACGGTTTACTCATGGTAGTAGATGGTTCTCTACCACCAGAAGAGCTTTATCAAGTAATCAAGACTAATCTTGATGAACGTAAGTTTTAATTCTTAATTATCTCTAAAGAAGTAAAACAATTAAGCAAAACTAAGGAGAATAATGAATGGCAAAAGATGATGTAATCGAGTTTGATGGCACCGTAGTAGAAGTGCTTCCAAACACAGAATTCATTGTAGAACTTAAGAATGGACATCGTATCCATGCGCACGTTTCTGGCAAAATCCGCATAAACAACATACGCATTTTGCAAGGTCAAGAGGTCAGAGTTGAATTATCAGCATATGACTTAACACGTGGTAGAATTACGAGGAGATACAATACAAAAAAAGGAGAATAAACCAAATTCATGAAAACTAGACCTTCAGTAAAAAAGATTTGTGATAAGTGCAAAGTTATTAGAAGACATGGCGTAGTTATGGTAATTTGTGAAAATCCTAAACATAAACAAAGACAAGGTAAATAAGGAGAAAAAAGAGTATGGCACGTATAGTTGGTGTAGATATTCCGAATGATAAGAGAGTCGTTATTTCCCTTACTTATATTTATGGTATCGGATTAAGCACTTCAAAAAAGATCTTAAAAGAAGTAGGAGTATCAGAAGATACAAGAGTTAAAAATTTAACTGACGAAGAATTAACTAAAATCAGAAACGAAGTTTCTAAATACAAAATTGAAGGTGATCTTAGAAGAGACACCACTAATGATATCAAACGTTTAATGGATATCGGCTGTTATAGAGGTATAAGACATAGAAAAGGTTTACCAGTTAATGGCCAAAACACAAGAAATAACGCAAGAACACGTAAGGGTCCAAAGAAGACCGTTACTAATAAGAAGAAATAGGGGAGGATTCTAAAATGGCTACAACATCAAGAAAACGTCGTGTTAAGAAAAATATCCCTAATGGTATTGCACATATCCATTCAACATTCAACAATACTATCGTATCTATTACAGACACACAAGGAAATTTAGTTTCTTGGAGTTCTGCAGGTGCAGTAGGTTATAAAGGTTCTAAAAAATCAACTCCATTCGCAGCTGGTCTTGCATCAGAAGCTGCAGCTAAAGCCGCAATGGATTGTGGAATGAAAAAGGTAGAAGTAGATGTTAAAGGACCAGGACCAGGAAGAGACACTGCAGTTCGTTCATTAGCAGTCGCAGGTTTAGAAATCACTGCTATTTACGATACTACACCAATTCCACACAATGGTTGTCGTCCACCAAAGAGACCACGTGGCTAGGAGGTTTTGATATATGACAGGTTTTGAAGAGTTAAAACTTATTGCTCCAAAAGCTGTAATCACTCCAGGCAGTGATAAAGATAACGCTACTCTCTCAGTAAAACCACTTGAAAGAGGCTATGGCCTTACAGTTGGTAATGCTATGAGAAGAGTGTTACTTGCTAGCCTTCCAGGTGCAGCAATCACTTCAATTCAAATTGATGGTATTCAACATGAATTCTCATCAATTCCAGGCGTAGTTGAAGATGTAACTGGAATCGTATTAAATTTAAAATCAGTAGTTCTAAAAATCTTATCTGAAGATGCAATCGAAAAAGATAATCTCGAAATCGATGTAGAAGGTCCTATGACTGTTACTGCTGAAGATATCCTCTGTGATGAAGAAGTAGAAATCGTTAATAAAGATCAATACATCTGTAGAGTAAATAGCGGTAGACTTAGAATCCGTATGACTGCAAGAAAAGGTATCGGTTATAAGAATGCTGATGAAAACAGAGAATATTATGAATCACAAGCTGGTATTATTCCAATTGATTCAATCTATACTCCTGTTGTTAAAGTTGCATATCATGTAAATAAAGTAAGAATTCAAGACAATGCCAACTATGAAGAACTCGTTTTAGATGTTACTACAAATGGTGGTGTAACTCCTGAATACGCTGTAGCTAAGGCTGCAATGATCTTAAGAGATCAACTTGAATGCATCGTTTCTCTTTCAGATAGAGCTATCCAAGAAGGAGCTACTACAGGTCAATCAGTAGTTGAATCTGAAGAATCTCAAACTCCAGATAGGCCAATCGAAGACTTAGATTTAAGTGTTAGATCATATAACTGCCTCAAGAGATTTGGAATTTATAAGATTAGTGAGCTATGTGAAAAGACTGAGGAAGATATGATGAAGATCAGAAACCTCGGTAAGAAATCATTAAAAGAAATCAAGGATAAACTCCAAGAAATGGGCCTTGGTTTCGCTCGTCATTAATATAGGAGGACATTATGTCAAACAAGTTTACACAGTTAAATCGTGATATGTCATCTAGAAAAGCATTAGTTAGAGATCTTTCAACTCAACTAATTCTCCATGGTGAAATCAAGACAACTGAAAAGAAAGCTAAATTAGTTTCAGGAATCGTTGAAAAGCTCGTTACATGTGCTAAAAACGGTCTAGATACAAACAACTCTAAAGACTTACTTGCTGCAAGAAGACAAGTAATGGAAACAGTTAGACCACTTAAGAATGCTGATGGTAAAACTGCAACTCAAATCTTATTTGATGAAATCGCACCAAAGTATAAAGATAGAAATGGTGGATACACTCAAATCTTCAAACTTGCACCACGTACTGGCGATGGAGCTCCAATGGCTCTAATTAGATTTGTTAAATAATTAATTTATATTAAAAATGCACTCTGGCTTAACCAAAGTGCATTTTTTATTGTATAAAATATGATATAATAAATAACGAGGTTATTTAATTCTCATGAAAATCAAGTTCGATAATGTTAAATTCCAATATGAAGAGAATAAGAGAGAGGTTCTAAAAGGAATCTCTTTAACTATCGATAAAGGCGAATGGGTTTCAATTATCGGACATAATGGTTCTGGGAAATCAACTCTTGTAAAACTTTTAATTGGACTAATTGAGCCAACTGCTGGTTCAATTTATTTAGACGACCTTGAAGTAATGGAAAAAAACCTATATGAGATTAGAAAACATATTGGAATCGTATTTCAAAATCCAGATAATCAGTTCGTCTCAACAAGTGTAGAAGATGATATCGCTTTTGGCCTTGAAAATATCTCTATCCCAAGGGATGAAATGATAAGAAGAGTAAATGATGCATTAGAAGCTGTAGATATGGATGACTTTAGATCTGAAATGCCATCAAATCTTTCTGGTGGCCAGAAACAGCGTGTCGCAATCGCAGGAATCCTTGCGGTTGATCCAGATATCTATATCCTAGATGAGGCAACTTCAATGCTCGACCCAAAAGGAAGAGATGATTTTATAAGAATAGTAAAAACCTTAAAAGAAAAGAATAAGACCATCATCATGATTACACATGATATGAATTAAGCATTACTTTCAGATAGATGTATCGTTTTAAAAGATGGTCTTGTAATAAAAGACGATAAGACACTAGAAGTTTTAAATGATTATGATTTATTGAAATCATCTAGACTTGAAATGCCAAGTGCACTCTATCTTTATCATGAATTAAAGTCGAGAAATTTCAAAAATAAGGAGGTTTTAGATTTATTATGGGAATCAGCCTCAAAAATGTAAACTTCTCTTATAATCCAAAAAGAAAAGGGACTATTTATGCCCTTAAAAATATAAATCTTGAAATATCTGATAATAGTGAATTCATCTCTATTATTGGTGAAACAGGAAGCGGAAAGTCGACTCTTGCGACTCTTTTTAACGCTCTTAAAATCCCAACCACAGGTGATGCATTTGTATCTGGAATAAAGATTAAGAAAATTAGAAAGAGAAATGAAAACTATAATAATATAAGAAAACACGTTGGACTAGTTTTCCAAATGAGCGATTATCAACTCTTTGAAGAAACTGTTTTAAAAGATGTAATGTTTGCACCACTAAACTTTAAAAAGACAAAAGAAGAAGCGGAAATAATTGCAAAACATGCATTAGAACTCGTACACATCGATGAATCA
>ONMY01000034.1 GCA_900318975.1 uncultured Bacillota bacterium
CTATCAATTAAAGTATTTCCTTTAACCTTTAGTGAAGGTGAGTCTGTATGACAACCTGCGATATTAAATGCATAATTTGATAAATCGCCAACATTAAAGGCAATTATTGCACTTTCATTTTTTAAAATATAGTATTTACTATTCTTTTCTAAATTCCATTTATTGAAATCGTATAATCTTTTAAATCCGTTATCGATTAATATTGATTCAATGTTTCTTGTTGAATGATATGAAGTATATGAAAGAGATAGAAAATCTTCTATACCATTAATTTTTTCATAAGGTGCTTCTTTTGTTTTAGATGTTAATTCTTCTTTTGATACCTTTAAAATAATAGAAAGTTTTTCTAATAATTCATTAGATGGAACTCTATCGCTCGTCTCATATGATGCGTAAGCTTGTTGAGAAAGATTAAGATAATTTGCTACTTCTTTTTGTGTTAAATTTGCTTTATTACGATAATATTTTAAGTTTTCCATACTTACCTCTTGTATTTTATATTATATTTATATTGTATACCATATTTTAAAATAATGATATACAAATTATCAAATATTTATAATTGGTGTTATAATAAATATGAAAGGTGGAATATGGATTTAAAAGAGATAGATATTAATCTTGCGATAAAATTATTAAAAAAGGATATTATACTCTATTCAATTATCGATAAAAAAGAAACTTTCTTTAAATATGAAAACAATAATATAATGATAAAGAATAGCAATTCTATATATTATTTAATAGAATATGATTTTCTTCAATTATTTAAGAATATCGTGTTTTCTATATATGAAAATGATGAAGAATTAATCGATGAAGAAAGAGACAGAGAATACTACTCTATAGATAAAATAAAAAAGTGACGAACACTTTTTTATTTTATAGAACTATCTCATATGCAAGTCTTGAATTATCCACTTCATCTCTTTTAAGATAGATGATTCCACGATATTCAAATCCATTATTTAAAAGTAACTTTTGCATCGGAATATTTTTAATATGTGTATCAGCTTTAATAGATTTTAAATTATATTCTTTTGCATAATCGAGTGATAGTTTGATAAACTTATCACCGATTTTTTTATGATAATATCCTTTTCTTACTGCAATCCTATGGATTGTTAAGTCATTATCTGATGCAGGATTTATCCAACTTCCATCATATATTTCTGTATAATTCTTATTCAATCCCTTAACAAGCGCAACAATTCCAACTAGATAATCATTTAAATAACAACCAAATAATTCGTTATTATTGATATCATTCATCATTACAGATTCATTTGGATAACCTTGTTGCCACTGAAGTGAATCTTTAGATAATAATTCTTTAGCATCATTAATTATCACCATTACTTCATCTATTTCATCTTTAGTAACTAGTTTTAGAGTATAATTCATGAAAAATCTCCTATTTTAAAACATTGAGTATTTAATTGATATATAACCTTCTTCAATACTTGTTGTTACTTTATAATTTACAAAGCCAGTAATAACTTGTTTTAACATTTCGTTTTCAGTCATAGCCTCAGTTATTGCATCTGTGAAATCTAGTTGCATCTTATTTTCATCCTTTTCAATAGTAATCCAGTCTAAGTCTTCAAGTACTCCATCAAGATACTCTAAAAGTAGAGTTTTTTGTTCCTGTGTTAGTTCGTAAGAACCAATATATAGTTTATCTATTGTACCATCAAGTTTTAGACCATTTGCGTAAGAATCAGCACATACGAAGTTAACTTCAGCAACTATTCTAAGACCATTAATATTTACAACCATATCAATCTTAAGTCTTTCATCTAGGCAGTTTACAATTAACTGCTCTATAACTATTGATCCAACATCGTTTTCGTCATTTGCAAAAGCAAATGAGAATCCAACAAATGATAAGCTTTGGAATATTCCATTTAATGTATCATCTGGAATTACGAGACCTCCTAGTAAAACCTGTGAAATTTGTGTAACGTTTTTATTTTTAAATAAACCCTTAATATATCCTTCGAGTGTTACATCAGATCTATTAATTATTCCTTTATAGTTCTCATTATTACTTATTCCAATAGATGTTAAATCTATTTCTTTTATTAACGGTTGATTTTCTTTATCAATATTCTTATATCCTCTAACTAAAAAGTCATAGACCATTGATACTTGTTCATAAGTAATTGTATTTGATTCAAGAAGTGATTTAACATTTGAATTTATTTCAGTGTAATCATAATTATATAAGAGTTCATTATGTATTAATGGGTTATGCTTAGCCATGCCAAGATGAATATATGCACCAAGAAGGTCTTCGTCTCCAAGTACTAGTGTTAGAAGTTCATCTTTAGTTAGGAATGTATCGATTAAGCATTTAAAGAGTGCTGCATTTGTTTTATCAACACCACCTGATATGATTTCTTTCATATCATCTACTGTGAAAGAAATGATTAAATTATCAAAATCGATATCGCAGTAGATTTTTGCATCATTTAATGATTTCTTTAATTCATTTTTATTAACTGATGCTAGTACTAACTTTCCGAGGTTTTTGAAATTTAGGGTACCAGCTTTAAGTTCGTTTAGTTTTATTGAAAAGATATGATTATCAAAACTAAAGTCTAAGTTCGCAACTGCTACAGTCTTATAAAAACCTAAAAGTTCTGCAGAGACTTCAATTTTATATTCTCCATTTATTACATCTACATTTACACCAGTAATATCCATTTTAGGACTTGAAAATGAGATAGATCTTAAAATAGGATACAATAAATATTCAAGTTCTTCTTCATTGAATAAAAGGATTGCATCATCATTATTAGCTTCAACTTGATAAGTTGCCTCATATAATTTATTATCGATTACTCTTGAAAGAGGTTTATTATCTTCAACCACTTTTTTATTATTGATATCTCTTCCATCACTCATCTTTATTAGGATAATAGCTGCAGTAATTAATGCAAGGAGTACGATACCTCCTATTATTCCAAAGAATATTTTTAAAAATTTTCCCATAATAATACTTCCTAAAAAATTATTTATCTAATATTTCTTTAAAACCTTCACCTGCAATCTCGTGAGTTCTTTGAATAATTGTGAATGCTTTTCTATCATTATTTAATATGATGGTCATAAGTTCTTGATACTGTCTTACAGTAAATGATACTATTACCATCTTCTTCATCATCTTAGAGTATCCACCTTCAATATCAACTATTGATGTAGTTCTATCAAGCTTTTCAATAACTTCATTTGTGATCTCTTCGTATTTTTCTGTGATAATAAATGCTGCAAATGATTGTGATTGTCCGACAAATATTCTATCTATTACCTGTGCTGCGATAAACGCAGAGAATACACCTTCAAGACAAAGAGCTATATCATGAGTTTCATTGATTATAAAACCGAGTATTACGATTATTGCATCAATTATAAATATACATGCGGAACTCTTAACACGTTTAAAATATTTACATATTATAAATGTGATAATATCTACTCCACCAGTTGATCCACCACCAACAAATGTTATAGCACATCCAGCACCAACAAGTATTCCACCAAATACAGATGATAAAAGAGTTATAAGCGCAAGATTACCATTTAGTGAATCAGATTCTGTGATTAAGAGGAAATTCCATTTAGAACAAAGGAAATTAATTAAAAGTAGAAATACTGGATAAACGATTGTTGAGAGTAGTGTTTGTGCTGCAAAATTCCATCCAAGAAATATGAACCCTAAGAAGAATAAAGTCCAGCATATTATACCAATAATTATTTCTGAACTAAAATCAATTCCAGCATATTTAAAACAAATAGCGATACCTGATACACCACCTGTATCTAGTCCTGCAGGAATAATAAACATTTCAGTACCCATTGCGAGTACGAGTGTTCCAAGTATTATTAATAATTGATTCTTCAAAAATAATAAAGGGTTATTCTTTGTGATTTTATTTATTATTTCTTTAAATTTCATGAATATTACCTTCTAAGTTTTCTTTCCACCATATATTATAAAATATATGGAAGTGTTTTTCAAAAAAATATACTATAAAACATAAAAAATGCTCCACTATGGAGCACTTTTTTATACATTATTTAATACTGTTGTATAGGCATCCCTTATGATACCTACTAAAACTTCTTTAGAAAGAACTGAAGCATCTTCTATTTTAAACCAAATCTTATGATCTTCATATTTGTCTTTACCGATTAGTGGGTATTGAATAATAAGTCTTATTGCTTTATCGAGTTCTAGTCTAAATGACATTGTCCTATTATGGTTTGATAGAGTTAAGAATTTAACTTTATTTACATAATAATCAACATATGCATCACCCTTAACCATTGAACAATTCTTGAATCCAAAATCAGTATCATAAATTTCATTTAGATTTGATTGTTCGAAGAGGATTTGTTTTATAACTGCTTTTTCTTCTATTTGTGTTTCAAGAACTTCCTCTTGTCTTGGAAGATCGTAGAGTGGATCATCAATTCTTTCATGATTTTCAAATGGAGATGAATATGGAGCAAGTGGTTTAATTCTTTCTGTTTCACGCTTTTCAAGTTCTTTTTCTTCTTTATCGTTCTTTTTTGCAACAACTAAAGCAATTACAAAATATAAAACAAATGCTAAAATTGAAAGAATTAAGAATGTATATGTTTCAATTTTGTATGTGATTACGATTTCTTCTAAACCTGTATTTGAATAGATATTCTTAAAGAGTGATGCAACACCTGGAAGGTTATTATAAAAATCATTAAAGCCTTTAAGTGAGAGGAAACATAGGATTACTAGGAGTAGCCAGTTTAGAGTTTTTACAAAGCCACCTCTTTTATATGCTTTATTGAATAATGCAATCATGAGCTGTAGTAATAATAAAACTAGGAATATTGCTGCACCTGTTAAGAATGATTGATAGGTTTTAAGATATGGAAGATTATTAATAAATCTACCAAGACCATAGTAATCATTATCAATTATCATAAATCCTTCTGGAGATTTATTTATAAAAGACATTAGATTATGAACAAACCCAGCAAGTGATGCACTAATACCAATGTAGTAGATAATTCCATAAGCTGTGTTTTGTGTTGATTTTTTAGTAATATTATTAGGACTATTCTTTTTTTCAACAGTTGAAACGATTAAGAAAATAAATGATATCACAATGGCAATGAGTGGAAATAGTAATAATTTAAATGATCCATGATTTGTGAAAAATCTTCCAATAAAACCAAGACCAATTTTTGAAATTACACTTGATACTTTTTGCCAAGGAAGGAAAAGTCCTAGAGCTATTAAAAAGAATATTACGTTAAAGAATCTATTAAAAAACTTTTTCATAAGGTTAATTCTCCTTTATAGTATTAGCGATTAATCTATAATAGATTATATATTTAATAATAAATAGGTGCAAGTAATTTCAATAAATTCGCACCTATTTTAAATAATTTATTAATTTTGATTAAGGGTATATCGCTAAATCTCGGGATATTCTTTGATAACTGGGTAGTTTATATAATATGGGTCATCAAAGATACTAAATTCTTCTCCATCCATATCAACATATATCATTACAAGATATCCTTTATTATAATTATAGAGGAATAATACATCGCTTGATGCATTATCATCAGTCACGAATTTTTTAGTCGACATATCTCCTCTTGCCATATAATTATATCCTGATATTTTAAGTGGAGAATCAAAGAACATACCACTTTCAACATATTCACTATAGAAAGCATTATTCTTATCACTTGATGAAAATTCTATATATGTATATAGCACACTATCTTGTGATGAAATAACGGATATCTCATCGATATAAAAGTTAAATACTTTATTCTCATCACTTGGATCACTAAAGAAGTTAGAATAATAGTAATTATTTTCTGTAAAATGTTTTTTTGGCACACTGACAAGCGCTCTAAAAGAATTAAGTGAGATAAGTGCCATTATTATACCAAACACTATCATTCCGATACCATTTTTGTATTTATTTCTCCTATAAATGATTCCAAATACAAGCATGAGAATGCAAAAAGTAAATGATACTAAATAGATAAAAGATAGTGAAACAAATCTTCTAACATCAAATAGATTTCCAGAAATTAGTGCTATAAAAAATACAATATTTTGTATTAAAAATGTAACGATAGAAAGTACAGTAAATAGTCTTCCAAAGGCATGAATTTTCTTACTCTTTTCACTATAATCATAAGATGAATCACTGCTAGTTGAATTATATGTGTTACTTCTTCCATTTGATATAGTAGAGTTATTATTTGAAGATTCATCTCTTACAACCTTTGCGCCACAATTTGGGCAATATGTTGGAGCACTTTCTTTATCACCTAAATCATATCCACAGTATCTGCAGTACATAATTTGCCTCCTTTTTTATGGTAGGAGAGATGGGACTTGAACCCACACGGATTGCTCCAATGGTGTTTGAGACCATCGCGTCTACCGATTCCGCCACTCTCCCTTTTTTTATTTATTACATCTTCTCAACTAATCTCATGCCAAGAAGCAACATGCCTCTATCAAGTCTAGATTTAATTAGTGAGATTAGATATAATTTTGTATTTCTTTCAACAGTATCTTCTACTAAGAATTTTTCTTTTGAGTAGAAACTATTGAATACTGCTGCTAAGTTTAATAAATATTTTGCAAGATAATTTGGTGCATATTCATTTGCACATCTTTCGATAATTGAATCAAATTCATCAAGCATTTTGATTATTTCAAAGAATTCATCACGGCTTAATAGCTCAAATGAAATATTTGTTTTATCAAATGAACTCTGTTTTAAGATTGAACCAATTCTAACACTTGTATACTGAATATATGGTCCTGTTTGACCTTCAAATCTTGTTGCATCTTCTAAGTTGAATTCATAATCATTTTCATGATAATTCTTAAGGTCATTGAAGATGATCGCAGAAACGCCTACAGCTTTTGCGATTGTCTCTTTATCCTCTAAAGAACTATTCTTTTCTTCAATATGTTCTTTCGCAAGTCTTATAGATTCATTTAAAACTTCATTTAATCCGATTGCATTTCCATGTCTTGTAGACATCTTCTTGCCACCAGTTAGGATTAAACCAAAATTAACGTGTTTAACGCTATCTTTAAATGGAGCATCCATTCTCTCAAGAACTCTCTTAAGTTGTGTGAAATAGAGTTTTTGTTCATTTCCAACACAATAAAGCATCTTATCAAAATGATATTTTTGATAACGCCTATGAATCTCTACTAAATCTCTTGTGATATAAAGAGTTGCACCATCACTTCTTTTAATGATTGCTGGTGGGATATCATCGCCAAGACGAATGATTGTAGCTCCATCATCAATTTCAAGTAATCCTTTCTTTTCAAGTAAATCTAGGATTCCTTTTGAATCTCTTGATGCGTTTGCTTCGCTTGAATATTCATCGAATCTAACACCTAAAAGATCATAAATTCTTTTGAATTCTTTTAATGATTCATTTTTAAATGAATTCCAGAGTTCTCTATATTTAGGATTTCCTTCTTCTAGTTCATTAAATATCTTTCTTGCATCATCATCTAAAGATGGATTCTTTTCTGCTTCTTCATGGAATTTTACATAAAGGGATACTAATTCCTTTATAGGATTAGCTTTTACTTTAGCTTCATCTCCCCAGTTTAGGTATGCATAGATGAGTTTTCCAAATTGTGTGCCAAAATCACCTAGGTGGTTAATTCTTACAGCTTTATATCCCAAATATTCAAAGATATTACCTAAAGATTCACCGAGGATAGTACTTCTTAGGTGACCAATTGAAAAGTTTTTAGCGATGTTTGGAGATGAATAATCAATACAAACAGTACCTCTTGATCCTTTTTCATTTATTGGGTTTTCAATTTGATCTAAGATTAATTTTGTTAGTTTTTCTCTACTATAGAAAGCATTTACGTATGGGCCTACACATTCTACAGTCTCAAAATAATCTAGTCCTTCTAAATATGTTTTTATTATTGGTGCAATTTCCATTGGACTTTTATGAAGAGTTTTTGAAAGCACAAAAGAAGGTACTGCGATATCACCCTTTGTTTTATCTTTTGGTGTTTCAATGATTGCTGAGACAGTTACACCAAGTTCA